>JAFGFW010000171.1 GCA_016930875.1 Deltaproteobacteria bacterium
CACATTTTGATGCGCCGATCCATCCCGCCTGGCTGCGTTGCTCGTCGGTTAAATAGCTTGCTATTCGCCCTCCTCGCGCCTTGCCATGCGTGTGCCTCGACTCCTGAAAATGCAAATTAATTTCTTCGCGAACCCTAAATGGCGTCTTTAAGGCCTTTGCCCGGCTTAAAGCGCACTGCATTGCGGGCTTTGATCTTAATCTTCTCTCCTGTTGCAGGATTTACGCCTTTCCTGGCCTTGCGGCGGACCTTGGCAAAGGTTCCGAAACCAACCAGTGTGATTTTTCCGTCCTTCTTCTTCAGGGCTTTCTTGACGCTGCCAATAAACGAGTTCAGGGCCTTGTTGGCCGCAGCCTTTGAGATGTTAGCATCCTTTGCCATCTGTTCAACTAAATCTCCCTTTGTCATAACGCCCTTCTCCTTTGTTGTAGTGAATATAATGCTCCTTGGAAGCCGTGTGTAGTAATAAAAACAACTTTTCTGAAAAGTCAAGAAAATAGACTCATTTTTGTTACGATAATTTCCTATAATCTCCAATATAGGAAACCAGCCTCATCAGCTTCTCTCTTGGAATAAAATGATTTGACATCCAGCAGAATGGGCATGTCCGCTCTGCTTATTTTTCTTATTTCTTCAAGACCAAATCCCTCAACATACTGCCGATGTTTTACAGCGAGTATGATTGCATCATAGGGTTTATTGCCTTCTATGTCATGAGTAAGCTCAATATTGTATGCATGCCTTACCTCGTCCTTGTAAGCACAGGGGTCGTTGACATACACATCAATATCGTATTCTTTTAATTCACCGTAAATATCTATCACCTTGGTATTGCGTATGTCGCTGATATTCTCCTTAAAGGTAAGCCCCAGTATCAAAACCTTGCTGCCCTTTACGGTCTTGCCGGCCCTTATCAGCATTCTGACCGCATTTTCTGCGACGTATTTGCCCATGTTGTCATTGATTCTTCTGCCAGCCAGAATAATTTGTGGACGATAGCCAACGGTTTCGGCCTTATGAGTTAAGTAATAAGGGTCAACTCCGATACAATGGCCTCCGACAAGGCCGGGTTCGAACCTCAAGAAGTTCCATTTGGTTCCGGCAGCTTCCAGGACCTCTTTAGTGCCTATTCCAAGCTTATTGAAGATAATGGAGAGCTCATTCATAAGAGCAATGTTGAGATCACGCTGGGTATTCTCAATAACCTTTGCCGCTTCAGCAGTCTTGATATTAGGAGCAAGATGCACACCGGCCGTAATAACAGAGCCGTAAATGTCAGCCAGAAAGTCACTGATTCCCGGGCTGTCACCGGATACAACCTTAATTATTCTGTCAATTGTGTGCTCCCTGTCGCCGGGATTGATTCTTTCGGGCGAGTATCCAACATTGAAATCCTTCTTCCATGAAAGCCCGCTTTCGGTTTCCAGGATCGGCACACAAATATCCTCGGTGACACCGGGGTATACAGTGGATTCGTACACAACCACTGCGCCTTGACTCAAATGTTTTCCAATCAGTTCAGTCGCTTTTTCAATGGCCTGAAGGTCAGGAACTCGGTGTTTGTCAATCGGCGTTGGAACAGTTACAATAATAAATTTACACCCAGAGATTATTTCGGCATTATCCGTAAATTCAATATTGGACTTCTCAAGGGTTTCAGGGTCCACTTCATTTGTTGGATCCATGTGCTGTTTCAATTCCTCAATTCTATCGGGATTGATATCAAATCCAAGAACGTCATATTTTTCAGCAAGTAGGACCGCCAGGGGAAGGCCAACGTAGCCAAGGCCGATTATGCAGATCTTTTCCTTTCCGTTTTCAAAGTCCGCCCGGTTCAACATCTTGTTTTCTCCACAGGGTTTTGCGTTGTGTCAATAACCAAAGCCAGATTCTCATTGCCCGAATTTTTATTATTATCACGTGTTGTGGGCTCACGCAAGTTCTGTAGGGTCATTGTTCAAGGCGCAGGCGTTCACAGGTTCAGGGTTACCCTTTTTTCGTTGACTTTGCTAGTAGGCTAGGCCGCCAGACGTGCGGCGGGATGAAACCACGAATCAACGGGTTAGGTTTTTTGTAAATCCTGAACCCTTGAACGGTTACTTCAAGGCAAATGCCAGGCTAGGTTGTGCATGGCAGCAAACGAGCATGAATATTTGGGACCTTCGTTTTCATATTTGTTTTACTGAGGTCATGATTGTGTTAGGATAATTTATTCCCCTGAAGGAGGGAAAACCACATGCGCTACGACACGGCACTTAGAGCGTACACGTCAAAGAGGATTGAAGAGATCGAGCGTGCGGACATTCTTATCGGCATTCCGTGTTATTTTAACCAAGAAACCATCACTCACGTTATTCAGATGGTCAGCCACGGCCTTTTTCGCCATTACAGGGAGTTGCGGTCTGTTATCATGATCGCTGACGGCGGCTCTACCGATGACACCCGGGAGATCGTCAAGGATTTTGAGATCAAGCCGTGGCAGGAAAAGATTACCTCCATCTACCGGGGACCGGCAGGGAAGGGCTCGGCCTTTCGATCCGTCTTTGAAACCGCAAAACGTCTAAAGGTCAAAGCCTGTATGGTTGTTGACTCGGACCTGCGCTCCATTACGAGCGATTGGGTAAAATATCTTCTTGAGCCGATTCTGGAAAATGACTACCAGTTTGTCTGCCCTGTGTATTCCCGGTACAAGTATGACGGAACCATTACAAATAATATCGTCTATAATCTCACCCGTGCTCTTTACGGGCTGCGCATCCGTCAGCCCATTGGCGGCGACTTCGCGTTTGTCGGCGACCTGGCGGCATACTATATTGACCAGGATGTCTGGGATACGGACGTGGCCCGCTATGGCATTGACATTTGGATGACGACCAACGCGATTACTAACAACTTAAAGATCTGTCAGTCCAACCTGGGAGTCAAGATCCACGATGCCAAGGATCCTGCAGAGTCGCTTGGGCCTATGTTTCGTCAGGTGGTCCACACGCTTTTTGTCCTCATGGAGCACCATGAGGCCGAGTGGAAGGCTGTCAAAGGCAGCCGGACTGTACCCCTATTCGGACTTGAGAAAATCTTGGAACCGGAGCCTATTCACATTGATCTTGACCAGCTGGTCAAAGAGTACAAAACCGGCTTTCGGCACTTCAAGGGTCTCTATAGGGATATCTTCTGCCCGGAATGTTTCGAGGAGCTTAAGAAATGCGCTTCCAAGGCCAAGACCAAGTTTATCATGCCCGCTAGAACCTGGGTCATGGTTCTTTACGAGACCGCAGCTACTTTCCATCGCTGGACCGACAACCGGACCCAACTGGTGAATCTGGTCACCCCCCTTTATCTTGGTCGTGTAGCATCCTTTGTCAACCAGACGAGAAAGATGACTTCCAGCCAGGCCGAAGAAGTGGTTGAGGAGCAGGCCCAGGCCTTTGAAGACTATAAGGATTATCTTGTCCGAGCTTGGGACGAGAGGCCGAAAAAAAGGCACTGATGGTTGTTTTTGAGCGAGCCGTTATGGTTTTTGGCCTGCCGCGAGCATTCGATGGTTCATGAAGCCATAGTCTCCCGGTCTCTGGTGGGGGGAAAAATCGGTATGGAGCTTGACTTGCTCGAATCCTGCCTGTTCCAGGAGATCCCAAATGGCTCGGGACTCATAAAGACGGATGGCGTAAATGCAGTCACGTACTACGCCTTTTTGTTTGCTGAGAACCATTTCACGTGCGTATAGCGTATTTCCTTCCATTTTGCGCTCTCGGCAGACCACGATATCCGCGCCAATCTCATGCCACGCGGTCGGGTTAAGGGAAGCCCTGACTTGCGCGCCGTCTGTTACGTCAATTAAAACCCAGCCACCGGAGTGAAGGACGCGCATGGCTTCGGCCAAGATTTGCCTGTCAGCGCTGTGTTCCTGGACATAGCCCAGGGAATTTCCCATAATCAGCACGTCGTCAAAGCTGTCGGGCGTAAGCCCCGTGCTTCTCGCGTCGGCCCGGATGAATTTCATCTGATAGTTGCACTCGACGGCCCTTGTCCTGGCACAGTCAATCAGATAGAAAGAATAGTCCAGCAGGGTGCATCCCGCAAAGCCGCGGGCGCACAGTTCCAAGCTGTGACGGCCATTGCCGCCACACAGATCCAAGACCTCGTGTTCGGAACGGATCGGCAGAAGTTCGCAGATTAGGTCCACCTCACGGTGGGTGATTTCTTCGTTGCAGACCGAACGGGCGTCCGTGAGGAGATAAACCTCATCGAACATGGTCTTCCACCAATCAGGGGTCACTTCAAAGTTCATTCTTTACGGTGTCTAGTGATTGGTCCTGAAATCAAACAGCCCGTCTGAGGCAATGATTGCGGGCGAACCGCCCCAGGGCTGCAGCCGGGCGATTTGAAGTTCTTCTTCCTCGATTTTTATGATGTCATCGAGTTCGCCTGCCTGCCACATCTTCTCCAGGGTCAGGCAGTCCGACCACAGGTTAACTCCATAGGTTTCAAGGGCCTTGAGTTGGAATGGGCTGATCAGCCTCGGCCTCAGGGCGATCTTGATCGGACCGAGCAGATAGGTAAAGTCGTGCTCCATGGCCATCCTTTTCTGCATTTCAACTACTTCGAGTACATCTCCGTATGCCATTTCCAAAATGGCATCATTGATACGGTCCGCTGCCTCGCCAATGCCCATGTCCGAACGAATGACGGCCAGGGGCTGAACCCCTCCGCCACTGCCCACGTTTGTTGGCACCCAACCAAACCGGCTCAAGAATCCATAAAGCCCTTCAGGTCCCATCAAGCAGCGGAAATCTGTCTGGAAGCGCTCCAGCGCTATTTCCTCCCTTGCGGAATTCAATGTGGGGATATCTTCGGCCCACAATTCAAGAGGGATTTTTTCCTGGACAATATAGTTTCCCTCCTTAAGAGCCAGACTCACCGCTTCATCGGCATCCTTATTGACTTGCCCAACCCGCACGCCTTTGCCGGAATAACCCCTTTCAGGCTTTAGCACCAGGTCGTCCCAGTGAGACCTGGCCCACTCGATCAGATCGTGGATCTCTTCGCCATTGGGACCATTGGTGCGGCGCGGATAGAACTGACGCGTCCAGGGGGTTCGTTCCACTATATCGGCGTGAAATCGGTTACCATGGGAAGTGGTGATGACTTCAAACATGCTCTTCACGTTAATGGGTTCGGTGCCACGAGGATTGATGACCCGTTTCTCTCGAACGGCCTGCAACAGGGGTGAGAGGTTTTGCTTACGGTGCAGGGCCAGCAGTACATCGGTGTTGAAATCCATAAAGATCACTGAAACGGGCTTACCCTGCCAGCAGACCTTTCCGTTTTTCGACTCGAGTTCATGGGGAGCCATCAACGCCCCGGAAATGCCATCGACGCCACTGAGGCGTTCGGCCAGATTTCTGTTTTCTGTCACACTTTCCAGGGTCTCTTCTTCGGCCACCACGGCAATCAACTTTGCATCGTTTCCATCATGAGACGTGTGGGCCTGAACCAGCATCTCCACAAACCTGTCTACCGGAAATAGCAACGGATGGTCAAAGTCCAGATCCACTTCAATTGGACGGATTTCATTGAGTCTAAGCCAGACTGCCTTGCCGATGATTTGGGTGATGCGTTGATAATCCCACCCGCCCGGGCTGCCGAGATTCCATTCAGAGTGATATCCACCAAATGCTTTCAATTACTTCTCCTCGTTCTATTTCCGTCATTCAGGCTCTGAAACCGCTTTTCAATGAGCTGAAAGGGAAGTTCGCCTCCTTCCAGGAGTTGTCTGTGAAACTGATCGCGACCCATTCTACTTTCATAGGTCCTTTTCAGTTGCATAATTTCATAACGGCCCAACGTATAACACAATTGATAACCAGGGTTAAGTCCGAAATGGTTTATCTGGTGATGGGCCTCTTCAGGGGTGAATCCCGCTGTCGTCAGCAATCTTATAGCATCTTCCCTGGTAAGCATGTCAGTGTTTAAACCAACATCGATTTGACATCGCGCGGCCCTCCACAGCCGTCGCTTGCAATCGACCAGGAATTCTATGGGAGTTTCAACATAGCCGTACTCGCTCAACAGCGATTCAGCGTAATAGGCCCAGCCTTCGTAGAAAAGTGGTGACTCAATTTGGCGTCGCACCGGATTTTCGAGGCTTCTTCGAACAGAATCCAACAAATGGTGGCCTGGAAAGGTTTCATGGGCGGCAAGGAATTTGTATTCGCGATGAAGGCGTTTTTTAAGGAGGTCTCCGGCTTCTTGACCCCTGTGCTGTGGCCGCCGGGTTGTCATATAGAAGAAATCCTTTTCCCTGACATTTGTGCTAAAGGCAGCGCTAAAAGAAGCCGAGCCTCGGACAGACCGCAGATAAGCGGGTGTTTCACAAAGTTTCAAGGAGAGGTTCAATCCAACGTCCTTGAAACTGTGCTCGCGGAAAAACGAACGCAATCGGTCTATTTCATGTTGGTAGAGGGAGATGATTTCCAGATTTTCAATATCTGACGGACAGTAGGCATGGTACAACTCTCTCCAGGATTTTCCGGGATCTATATTTGCTTGAAGCCTCTGCAGTTGCGCCAGTGTGTCCTGCCATTCCTCCTCGGCAATCTGAAATACCTCGGGCAGACTCCTGGCAGACAGAAAATGGTCTTTTAGTGTGGCTTCAAGGGCGGAAACAATGAACTGTCCGTTCGGAATAGGAGAAATGGCCCTCAGGAATCTGTTAAGGGCATCCAGAGAGGAGCAGGATTTCTTCAATCCCTTTGTAAGGTGCCTGCCTCTCCTGTCAGCGAAACCATTAGTGATTTCATTAAGATAGTCCTTACAGTCACCGATCATCTCTAGGCTGGCCTGGTGATATGCCTTTGGCACGCTGTCAATATTGTCAATGGCCTGTTGGAGTAGCCGGGGAATGGCTTGCAGGCGGGCCAACGTCCTTTCCGTCCGCTCCTCCGGCTCTGAGGTAGGCTTTGTCAAGGCGTGATCCAGTCCAATAAAGGCGATCTTCAAATAGAGCAAAGGATTGTGACGCCAGGACTCCTTTGTTTCCAGCTCTATTAGAATCCCTGCAATATTGGCCTTCAGCAGTTCAAGGTCCGTGAGCTTTTCCAGGTCATTCTCCTGAGTGGCCAGGAGATCGAATTCCCTTTGGATGTTTTTCAGAGTAAAGAGACATTCGTCGATAGCATTTGCATTGAGATCATCAACCTTGTCGTAATACCGGCTGGCGGCCTGGGCACGAGGAAGAAAGTGGAATTCGTCACTGGCACACATCACGGGAAAGCATTTGGCTAAGTAGTCAAAGTAGTGAATGGTCAAGTCGGCTTGAGGGTCTGTCACTAGGTCATGTCCATTGGCTGTAGGAGGTCGGTTTGAAATGTAGTTGATAACTTATCATTCCTGGAGAAATCTGTCAATTGCGTCAGAAGAGGCTCTCGAAAAGATGTCGGAGAATTCCGAGTTGTAATGCCCGGTTTCCCATGATAGAAACCATGATTATCTGGCGGCTGCCGAACGTGTAAGCAGGGCAACGCTTGACAGGGAAGACAGGCAATGCTCTATCGTTTTCTGGCCGATGTGGTCGTATTGGCACATTTTATCTTTGCTTTATTCTCAGTCTTCGGGGGGTTCTGTGTTCTGAAGTGGCGCCGCATGGCATGGATACACGTCCCAGTTGCCCTGTGGGCTGTAATAGTGGGAACCTCGTACCCAAAAGGAATCTGTTGGGTTATCCAAGATGACGACGTCACTCACAGCGGATCGGACATCTTACAAGGAGCAGACATCATGAGAATCAAGTGGACGGCTGTTCTGATTGTTCTCATTGCTGTGACCATGGGGTTTTCAATTCAAGCACGTAGGGCTGATGCGATGAAGCGTTCCGTCCAAATTGGGATAGTCAGTGATGGGCCTTCAATAAGGTTTCCATCGAACCTTGCCCTTTTTCAACGCGAGATCCTCGACCTCACATCCAGTGAATTCGATGAATGAGGCGCTGATATCGCAGATCCATTCCATGGTTAAAGGCCTACAAACTGTATGAAGGAGGCGTCCATGGCTAGATACATTTTGTACCTCTGTGTCGTCTTGCTGGTCGGATGCGCTGCTTTCGAGGCATCGCAGCGCATGGAATTGTTTGACGACACATCGCTTGCTTACGAAAAAGCCCTTCGCTTTGGCGATTACCGGGTGGCAAACAAGTTCACAAGAAAGGAAGGAGCCGGACAACAGGACCCAGATTTCAACCATCTCAAAAACATAAGAGTGACCTCTTATGAATTGCTTGAAAGCACTTCGTCGCCAGATAACCTGAAGGTGGAATTGACCGTGGAGATCAGATACTTCCATGCAGATTACCTGGTAGTAAAAACCCTCATTGATGAACAACGATGGGAATATGACGCAACAGAAAAGCGCTGGCATCTGCACAGCGCCCTGCCTGATTTCAAGTGACTCAGGATCACCAAAGGAGAAACTATGAGCCAGACAAAAATCACAGTTTTATGCGAGAACACCGCAGGGGGGCCGATGGGGCTGATGGGAGAGCACGGCTTTTCCGCCCTTATTGAAAAAGACGGGCAAAAGATCCTCTTTGACACCGGCCAAGGGATGACGCTCGCCAATAACGCACAGGTATTGCGAATCAATTTGGCGGAAATCAAAACGGTTATCCTCAGTCATGGCCATTATGATCATACCGGAGGCCTGCCGGCTGTGCTCCATCCCTCTCGGGGGATGGAGGTCATCGCCCATCCGGACATTTTTGCCAGAAAGTATGCTGAACTGGACACGCCCGGTGGCAAGCGAAACATTTTCATCGGCATCAAGTACTCTCAAGACTATCTGGAGGGGACGCTGCAGGCCCGTTTCAACTGGATACGGGAATTTGCCGAAATCGCGCCGGGGATCTTCTTTTCGGGGGAAGTACCCAAAAAGACCGATTTTGAACACCCGGACACCAGGCTTAAGGTCGAGCATGACGGTAAGATCACTGACGACCCACTGCTGGATGACATCAGCCTGTTAATCGAAACGGATCAGGGACCGGTTATTCTGCTTGGATGCGCCCATTCAGGGGTGGTGAATGTTATGAACCATTTTTCGGCCAAGACCGGACACAAGAAGTTCCACGCCCTGATCGGAGGCACACACCTGGGCTTTATGACCGGCCCTGGTCAGCAGTTGGAAAGGTCCATGGATGCCTTTGACGACTACAAAGTGGACCTCATTGCTGTCTCTCACTGCACCGGACAGGAAGCGGCCTCTGTGTGCTACAACAGATTCAAGGACCGGTTCGCCTTTGCCAGCGCCGGGTGGAGCAAAACGTTTTAACTGGCAGGATTTTACTTGGTCTTACATGATATCTTTACCTGGGGTCTTGTCGAGCGACCCATTAATGGAAAGGGATGTTGAATTGAACCTGTGACAGCTTTCCAAACAGGTCTTACAAAGACATCTCTGGGGAAAGTGCAGGAGATAATATCCATTGATCTGGTGCCGCGTCTTTGGTCGGTTTCTAGGCGATACAGCTTGCCATGGTTTTTACATTGACAAACCGCGGTGGGCGCAGTATTATTTTAAATATCGGTTCAATTACCGCCTTCCTGTTGACCCTTTGTCTTGTGAAGGAACGGGATCGAGTATAGAAATCAGGATCCCTATTTTTGGAACCCGCTTTAATCCCATCATGTGCCCTACCGATGTGATTTTTCAGCCTTTTCCAGATTTAACTCCTGAAACTGTACGAAAGCAGAAGAAAGGAGGATAATCGCTATGGAAGAAGGAATCGTTAAGTGGTTTAGTGACCACAAAGGATTTGGTTTCATCGAGCGGGATGGAGATACGGATGTGTTTGTTCATCACTCCGCCATCAGCGGGTCTGGATTCAAGACACTTGATGAAGGCGACTCGGTGAGCTTTGAAGTTGAGCAGGGCGCTAAAGGCGCTGCAGCAAAAAACGTCGTTAGGCTCTAGCTGGAAACTGTTTGATTTTCATGGGCACTTCGTCAACCTTAGGCGAAGTGCCTTTCTCATTTGTAAGGATCGGCGAGAGGGGAACGTTGAATCAAGATCTAACAATGTCGAATTTTAGATATGTTAAAGTGCGATTGCCCCACAAAAAGGAGAAAGGCACGATTTCCCTGAAGCCTTTCTTTGAGACGCCGCCCTGGCAACAGGCGAATGAACTCGTTGTCCTAACCTCATGCCTGTGTGTGGGGGAACGCGAAACGGTGCCTTGCACCTTTGGCAAAGAACTACGGTTAGACAGGTGCGTTGAAAGACGAGAATCTTGTCTTTCGTCCCGGGGCAACAGAGACAACAAACGTAGAATTAAAACCGTGGGAGGTTGCAGATGGCAAAAAAGTCAGGCCCCACGCCTCGGAAACGTCTCAAGGAAATCAAGCTTTTGGACAAGCGAAAAGCCAAAGAGGCTAGACGTATAGAGGCTAAAGAACGCAGGGGCAAAGTAAGGGTGAAAAATAGTGATGAAGATCCGGATATTGCAGGGATACGGCCTGGGCCTCAGCCCCTGCCAGAGCAGTGGGACGATCTAGGCGATGATGAATAAGCGTTAGTTTTGTTAGAGGAGGATTCCCATGAATATTTATGTAGGCAATTTGTCATTTGATGTCACCGAAGAGGATTTGCGGGAGACTTTTGAAGCATTCGGAGAAGTCACATCTGTAAAAATCATTACAGACAAATACAGTGGCCAATCAAAGGGGTTCGGGTTTGTGGAGATGCCCAAAAAAGGAGACGGAGAATCCGCTATAAACAGTCTGAAGGACAAAGACTTGAAAGGACGAAAGCTTAACGTTAACGAAGCCCGCCCTCGTTCCAGCGGTGGTCGTCAAGGTGGAAGAGGGCCAGGAGGTGGAAGGCGGAGCGGAAAGGGACAAGGTGGTGGACGCTGGGATGGAGGGAGGCGTTCTTGGTAGGCGGGCCTTAGACGTTAAAACCAGAACACTTGTATTCGCTTTGAAAAACCTGTGACAGGTACAGTTTTGACGGACTCGTAAAAAGTCCATCTGCGGCGTTGCGCTTCATCTTTCGTCATTGCGACGTACCGTAAGTACGCCTCATTCCTCAAGATTCGCGCG
>JAFGFW010000172.1 GCA_016930875.1 Deltaproteobacteria bacterium
ATGATCCGTGGAATCGGGCGTCGAAAGATATTCATAAATGACAGGGATCGGGAGGATATGCTCGATCGGCTGGCCAAACTCCTGCCTGAGACCCAAACGGCCTGTTACGCATGGGTATTGATGCCGAATCATGCCCGTTTTCTTTTCCGAACGGGTCTGGCGCCCCTTGCCAAGGTGATGAGAAGGCTCCTCACGGGTTACGCCGTCAGTTTTAATCGCCGCCACAAGCGCCACGGCAAGCTGTTTCAGAATCGTTACAAATCCATTGTCTGCCAGGAAGATGCCTATCTGAAGGAACTTGTCCGGTATATTCACCTGAATCCGGTCCGTGCCGGCATTGTTGCCGGGCTAAAAGAATTGAATAGATACCCATATTGCGGGCATAGCGCACTTACGGAAAGAAAAAAGAGACCGTGGCAGGATGTGGACTATGTTCTAGGATATTTCGGCAAAACGACAAATCGGGCAAGAAAGGCCTATCTCAAGTACGTGGAGGCAGGAATCGGCCAGGGTCGTCAGGATGAACTGACAGGCGGGGGATTAATTCGAAGTCTTGGAGGTTGGTCGGAGGTAAAGAGGCTGAGACGCCAGGGGCAGGACCATGTCATGAGCGATGAGCGGATTTTAGGAGATTCGGAGTTTGTAGAGGCGGTGCTCTCCCAGGCCGAGGAAAAGTACGAGCGTCATTACGCATTGAAACGTCGCGGTTATGACCTGGATCGGATTGCCAAAAGGGTCGCCGAAATCTACGGGATTAAACCGCGCGAAATATTTTCCAAGGGTAAGCAGCAACAAAGAGTGAAGGCAAGGAGCCTTTTCTGCTTTTGGGCAGTCAGGGAGTTGGGGATTTCGCTTAGAGAACTGGCCGGGCGGTTGGAAATGAGCCCCCCTGGCGTGGGGTTTTCGGTTGAAAGGGGAGAAACCATTGCGCGCGAAAATGGATTGCAATTAATCGAATAAGGTGTTGTCCTGACGATCTCAATCAAAGCCTGAACAGGAGAAAACCCGTGGGAATGATGAAACTCGAAGAAATCAAAATCATATCAACCCAAGACTACCTTGATGAGATCGTAAACTCGGGTTGGACGATCGTGGGACCAAGAAAAGACCCGGAGAAAGATCTTCGCTTCGCAAAGAACTTTTTGAAGCGCAACATAGAATTCCACCCCCAACATGTCCTGGAGGCTAAAGCATTCAAAGTTGTCCCCCCGAGTCCCTTAACGCGCGGCTATGAACTCATGTACAAGGACGAAGGACAACTCATCCGGTACACCAGAAGTCAGTACAAGCTTACCTCTGGGGGAATTGAAGTCCCCCTCTATGTCCTGTTGAAGAATAATGAAGCCGACTGCAGGATTTTGCCCACATGTCAGAAGACTTAAGAGACAAACTATACCTGAGTCAGGACGACGTTTTACGACTTGGCTTCATGAGGGCTCCTGGAATCTATCATTACAGGAGTCATTATCGCAGAGGATTGCGCTCCCACCTTATTGAGATATTGGATCCCAGGGATATAGAAAATGAAACAAAGGGATTTGTCATCAATGGGTTGAGGCGCTATCCGACGGCTGAGCCTTTGAAGATACTGCGGATATTCAGAACCCGATTTGACACCCTAAAAGAGGCTGAGGAAGAGATCAAAAGAGTAAAAATCATAGAAACCTATTTGGCCCCGGAGCATATGGCGATGTCTGAAGAATTTCTCGTGACTTACATAAAGGATGGGAAATACCATATCATTCTTTGCGGCCTCCAGGACTATGTAAAAGGTGAAATATTGGATCCATGGAGTCCTTTGAACATGGACCATTTGGTCTCACTCTTGTCTGACATGGGGTTCAAGAAAGATAAGGGTTCAGATCCAGACACCGACACATGGAGCCACAGTGTTCGCGAGAAGGCTGAGAACTTCATAGGAAAGGCCAAACAGATGATTGAGCAGGCACATCATGTCCCCGATCTTGCAGGTGTGGGGAATCTTCTACTTACCCGGTCTGGACAAATCAAGCTGGTGGATATTAACAATGTCTCCAGGGTATCCTTTGATTCGACCATCAAGGTGGACGACAGGGGTTACCCGGTCTGTGATAAGTCCATTGAGGTTCTGTCACTGCTCGAGCGCAAATTGCTTGCCAGACCTGTGAGCAAAATGGACCCTATTTATCAAACATTTCTTGACCCAGGAAGGATGAAGGAGGTTCAGGAAAGAGAAGAGGCGTTCAACCTTGCTATGCAAGCACCATTGTCTTACTCCGGGGCGTCCTGATGGTTGTGGTCTTAAAATCCGCTCGTTGATCCCTCCGTTTACAGAAGCCCGTGGAGCTTCTCGATCACATCTGCATATTCGTCACCACGGAAGCAAAACTGCAATTCAAGGAAACGTTTCCGCAAGGCCTTCACCTCTTCGGTGACATTACGATCCTTTTTGGCGATATCGTAGATAAGGCCTGCCAGGGTGCGGAAGTCATCTTTTTCCATGCCAAAGCGCGTCATTTCAGAGACTCCCATCCGCAGCGCACCGGAGGCGGTAAAGCCTTCTTCATCCGTGTTCGCCTGGTAATTGCAGATAATATTGTTCGCCTCGAGCCGCTTGGCAATCTCCGGTCCGTGGCTGTAACCGACATCGACAACGACCTGATGGGTTTCCGTGAAGTCAATGGCCGGATCGCCATCAACGTCTAATCCAGCGTCCTTGAGTGCCCGTGCAAATGCCTTGGCGTTTGCGATGACCTTGGGCTGGTATCGGTTCTTGAAGTGGTTCATCTCGTAGGCGGCCAAAAGCAGGCCGAGCAGCGTGCCCAGGTGGTGGTTGGAGACCGCTCCGGGGAAGGCCCGCCGAAGCAAGGACTCCCAAAGCTCGTAGCGTTCTTCATGTTCCTCAAAACGGCTGCCCACCACACCGCGCTGTGTGCCGAAGAAGGTCTTGTGCGTCGATCCGGTGACTATGTCCGCCCCTTCGCCAAAGGGCTGCTGAAAATGCGGTCCGATAAGTCCCAGCACATGGGCCATATCGTACATGATTACGGCATCGATGCCCTGGCCGTCGAGGAACTGGCGGATCTTGGCGACGGGCTCCTTGTGCAGCACCATGCTCTTACCGAAAACGATTAACTCCGGTCGATACTGATCGATCAACTTTAGCGTGGCGGGCACGTCCATCTTGTGTGGATTGTCGGCCAAGACAGGGAATTTCACCACAGCCGGGCGCTCCGTGCGCGGGTCCCGGGCCACAAAGTCTTTCAAGGCGCCCATAGGTTGGGCGCTCAGGTGGCCACCCTTGCCGATATGATTGTTCATGACCTGGCGAATGCGCCGCGGCTCAACCTTGCGGTCAGCGCGATTGATATAGTCGACCATGGCGCTGAATACGGCTGTATTGGCCATCTGCCCGCTAACGAGACGCGTTTCCACGTTTTCACAGCCGAGGAATCCCTTCATTTCCTCTTCCAGCATCCGTTCAACTTCGCCTATGAACTCGGTGCCCTGGTAATAGAAGACTTGTAGATCGTAAAACGCCGGGGCCTTCTTGTGCTCTGCATAGCGAAACGCCGGGTCCATGACCGAAAGGAGCCGGACCGTGGGCGAAGCCGTCATCTCTGATGGAATAAGGTTAATACACCGGCCTTGTCGCCATTGGGTGTTATCTACGGCTTTTTCCATCAGCCGCAGGGCCTTGGTGGGCCTATTACCCGCAGGGATCGCCTCCTCTTCTATTTCGTAATCAAAGATGATGGGCCTGGCATAGGGAGGCGCATCAGAGCGCATGTGGAACTGCACGGCCGCAGCGTCGACGGCCTTGCCGCGAATGTCTATGGTAAGCCGGTCGTCCTCGATGATGTCGCTGTCAACGTATGCAAGACAGATGGAGCGCAACTGGTGTTGGTCGGTCTGCGCAGATTCCAGCCCTTCGCCCTGAACGCTCCACATGGGGACCATGGTGCCGCTGGTGACATAGCCCACGTGCTTGCCATCCTTGAACACCTTGGCTCCGTGGCGGGCAACGCCTCGCCCGGCCACAGCAATGGGCTGGATGATCCGCGGCAGGTCAGCGATGCGTGAATAGTCCCGGAAGACGATTCTCTTGAAAGCCTCATGCTGCACGGCCAGCTTGTCTTTGCCCGGAAAATCCCCTTTGAGCGGAGAAAAGCTGACAGCAAATTTTGCCAACGGGCAGGCAAAAATGGGGATTTCCTTCCCCTCGGGGTCTTCGCCCAACTCATTGCCATAGAGTGGTAGACCGGCTTCCAGTCGCAGTGTATCGCGGGCGCCAAGGCCGATAGGGCTCGCTCCTTTTGCTATGACGGCGTCCCACAGCTTCGGACCGTCGTCCCGGTTCACAAACAGCTCGAAACACAACGGCTCGCCCGTATAACCTGTGCGGGCTACTTTCACCTCAGCGCCAGCCATTGTCACTATAGTTACGGTGTTTCGCATGGGTTCCGGCATGGGACCGGATTCGATGATCCCTTCCAGGATCTCACGGGATTTCGGCCCCTGAAGTGAAAGCATGGCGATCTCTTCACTGCGATCCATCAGCTCGACGTCATCGAACTCCTTCACGATTCCATGAAAGTGATCCCAGTCTTTTTCGAGATTGGCGGCGTTGACGACCAAGAGGTACTCATCCTCGACAAAGCGATAAAGATAGGCGTCGTCCACTGCCCCGCCGGTCTCGTTTTGAATAAACGTGTACTGGGCTCCTACCGTAATAATGTCGAGGGCTTGAGCGTTGTTCGTCAAGACGTGCTGAAGGAACTTCAGCGCCCCAGCGCCTCGGACAATGAACCGGCCCATGTGGGAGACATCAAAAAGCCCTGCACTTTTGCGGGTGGCCAGGTGCTCGTTCACGATGCCAGCGGGGTAAAGAATAGGCATTTCCCAGCCAACAAATTCCACGATCTTGGCGCCCAGGGCCTTGTGCCGGTCATGGAAAACGGTCCGGTGAAGCTCGCCCATCAATCCTCTCCTTTGTTTCAATTTAGAAAGTGAACGGATGAAAACGCTTTAAGACAGCGTAAATCAGAAAACTTAAATATTATCAGGCTCGACTGGTTCGGTCAACCAGAGATTGAGTCCCTATTTGCATTCATGGCCGCGATGTGATAATTTCCGGCATCTTTTTGTCCGTTAAGCGCCTTCCTGGATTAAGGGTTCGCGAAGAAATAAGTTTACATTTTCAGGAGTCGAGGCGCACGGATGGCAAGGCGCGAGGAGGGCGAATAGCAAGCTATTTAACCGACGAGCAACGCAGCCAGGCGGGATGGATCGGCGCATCAAAATGTG
>JAFGFW010000173.1 GCA_016930875.1 Deltaproteobacteria bacterium
CTCTTCTGGGACCGAGATCTTCCGGGGAGGGAGCATACATCCTCTGTACGTCACGTCTGCTGGAGTGGATCTGCAAAAGGCGTCTGAAAAAATCAGGACGATGCATGGGGCTCATCGAATCCCGACTCTGCTAAAGCGGGTCGATCTTTTGGCAAGAGAAAAGGCCCAACAAATCGCTTGAGCGGAGCGGAATAATTTGCGGGCTTTTCGTATAATTTCGGTGCCATGCGGTCTGCTCGTCGCCGCCCGCTCAGCTTTGCGGTTGGCAAAATCGAAAATCGAAAGGACAACAACAAGATGAATTCACAGGTATGGGGAGCAAGAAAGGTGGTCATTGTTGGTGCAGGCGCCGTTGGCGCAACGTTTGCCTATGCGCTTGCCCAGAGCGGGATATCCGATGAGATCATACTGATTGACCAAAACCGTGATCTTGCACAAGGGCAAGTGATGGATCTTGCTCATGGCTTTCCATTCTTTCCACCAGTGGAGATACGGGCCGGTGAAACTGATGATTTCGCAGATGCACAAGTCGTCGTCATCACGGCCGGAGCCAAGCAACAACCCGGCGAATCGCGTCTAAATCTCCTTCAGAGAAACGCTGACATAGCCGAGAGCATCGTGGATGACGTCGTCAGCAGAAACTCCCGCGCCGTCATAGTTGTCGTCAGCAATCCAGTTGACGTTCTCGCTCAGATTGCTCTCAAGCGGACAGAATGGGATCGAGGTCGCGTGCTTGGATCGGGCACAGTCTTGGACAGTGCCCGTCTCAGGTATCTCTTGAGTAAGTGCTCTGGTATCGACGTCCACAATGTCCACGCCTATGTCCTGGGCGAACATGGTGATAGTGAGTTCCCGGCTTGGTCCTTAACCAACATTGCCGGCATGTCCATCAATGAGTATTGCCCCATCTGTGCGAAATGTGGCGACTGGAAAGCCCAACGGGCTCGCATTGTTGATGAGGTGAGGAGTTCTGCCTACCACATTATTGATTACAAAGGAGCCACGTATTTCGCAATCGGACTGGCCCTCGTCCGAATTGTTGGAGCTGTTCTCCGAAACCAGAAGACCGTTCTGACGGTATCAACGCTCCTGACCGGTGAATACGGTATTGACGATGTATGTTTGAGCGTGCCTGCAGTGGTTTCCCAGGTAGGGGTTGAACGGATTGTGGAAGCCGAACTGTCAACGGAAGAACGCGAATCACTTTCCCGATGCGCCTTGATTCTGCGCGACACACTGGCAAAGCTACACTCGACGTAAATGCCGAAGCAACAGAGCTGGCAGCACAGCCGTCTAACAAACACGCAGCGCTTGGCTCCGGTGCGATTAGACGACGAACCTGCAGCTCATCTCGCGCCCGTTAGACATAAAGGAATTTTACATGATTGAAAAATTAAGAATTCGGCTTACTCAATTATTTGTCATAATATTAATGGTTACAATAGCTGTATCCAGTAGTGCCTGGGAAATCAAAGCGCCTTTATTCAGCACAATTTTATTTCTCGTAGGGGCTATTTTGGTTGGGATTGCTTCATTGGGCCGATTATGGTGCTCTTTGTATATAGCAGGCTACAAGACAGATAATCTGGTTACAGAAGGGCCATATTCCATGTCTAGAAATCCTCTCTATTTTTTTAGTCTGCTCGGGGCACTGGGTGTCGGCTTTGCTTCAGAGACTCTTCTAGCTCCAGTTATTATTTTGTCTGCTTTTACGATATACTATCCTTTGGTTATTAAAAGTGAGGAAGCCGAGCTTCAGAGGCTGCATCCGGAAAAGTTTTATACATATTTTGAGAACGTGCCGAAGTTTTTTCCGAGCTTATCGAAGTTGAAAGAACCTGAAAAATATATCGTAAAACCAGTAATCTTCAAAAAGCATATGTTTGAGGCTCTTTGGTTTATTTGGATTGTTGGTCTGCTGGAAATAATTGAGGAACTTCATGAACTGGATGTTTTGCCCACCATGTTCAAGATTTATTGATTTGTCTAAACAACACCATGCACACCGACCGGGCTAAAAAATTTAGCCCTGACTATGTAAGAAAACTGATCGAAAAGTATCCGAGTATCTACTTCGATCTTGCCTTCGGAGATGCTGGTTCTGTCTATCCAGAAAGTGGTGAGCACCCAAGCAAGGGTCTGGATGAAATCAGGCAGTGGCATTGAACAAGCTTGGATAGATCTCATCACTGATTATCCATATCGGTTTCTTGCCGCATTGGACGTCGCTGGCGATCGGGTGGATCACGTGAGTAAGAATACTCTAACGCTACGAGCATTTATAGATAATTTGCCGAAAGAAACACAAGAGGTGGTTGCATACAAGGCTGCTTGGAAATTGCTTTTTAGTGAATATATTTAATGTCTAATCGGGTAGCCGAGGGTTTTTCTTCCCCGGCCCCCACACCATACGCCGTCGCCGGAGGCTATGGCGAGACAAGTATATGCCGTTTGTGTTCGTCTGTGCCGCCGAAGCGTTTGCCTAGGTGCATCGGCTCATAGCTTTGCCCTCGGGGTTGCCGCTCCCTGCGGTTGCTCTCGCCGGTGGCTTCCCTTTAGCGCTTCACTCAAGTCCTTCGGACGGTCCCTCGCGGTTCCGCCCTCTTGAGCCCCCCATAGCTTTAATCGAAGGCGCTCTTGACGCGCCGTAGCCTTTGGCGAAGGTGGTTGCCGTCGGCCAGTATTTCTTTAATATCTCAAGACATTACAGGGTCACACACAGCGGACTTCCTGTCCGAGACGGACGGGTCGCCCCATAAGCCCTTCGGCCTTGAGCTCAGGGCCGAAAGGTTCACGCCCATGCCGGGCGTACACACCAGGATGGAGGTGACGGGAGACATTTTGGCCGTATTCTTGCAGAGGTGATTTATATTCTATCCGATCCAGGCTTCGGCATAGGAGAAAAATGAACAATAAATACGTACATGGATACGATCCGAGAGAAAACATGCGGTTGCAGGATCAAGCATCATCCCTGGTGGATCTCCTGCACGCCGACACTGCACATACCCTCCAGATTCCCGGGTTCTGGAGGCAGGTTGTGGTGTTGGAGCACAAACATTAACTTTGGCAAGAAATAGCCCGCAAGCCCGCATTACATCGATTGATATATCTGAAGCATCGGTGGCTGAAGCCAAGAAAAGGGTAGAGTCGGAGGGCTTCTCCAATGTCTGTTTTCAGCAGGGAAGCTGCCATTGACGCCAAGATGATTGAACCTGCAGAAATTGATAGAGGCATCAGAGACCTTTACAGGACGACGGAATTCGACGGTGTCTTCTGCTATACATTTTTCAAGGCTGTGGCAGAAAAGGGATAATTGCCGAACAAACGAGCGGCTCATCGCGCACCCGTTATATCTTATAGCAAAAGGCAACTTATTCATAACTCAAAAGATAATGACAAAAAGCAAATATCTGCCATATATAATAGTCACTATAGTTTACGGACTATGGTTGATTCTTCTTCCTTATTTCCGTGAAGACTTTCTCGGGCGATTCTATTATATGCCTTTTCTTGGAATAATTGCCGCGACAGTAGCCAACATAACACCGGCCGCAGCAGGAATAGTCTATTTTCCCATATTGACCCGATTACAGATAAATCCCCTAACAGCAGTTCAGTTCAATCTGATCATTCAGGCTTACGGTATGGGTCTCGGAACGTTCAAATGGTATCTTGTCAATAAAAAACTTTTTATGACGAATGTAATTCCTATATGTTTGTTCGGCGGTATTATAGGTATAATAATCAGCATTATTTTTGTTCCGATTGACAATCCGCAATTATTGACTCTGACATTCAATTTTATCGCTTTTTTATTTACTCAGGTTATTTTTTTCTCAATTCTTTTCAGACGCAAATACCCGAATCTTAAAATTGATTTAACCATCTATAATATAATGATACTTTTTGCCTTCTCATTATTAGGCGGACTTATTTCCGGCTGGATCGGCTTCGGCATTGACACAATGTTTTATTTTATTTTGACCTTTATTTTTAAGATTAATCCCGCTGTGGCAATTGTCACAAGTATTTCTCTTATGGCTGCCCTGTCTGTTACGGGAACACTGTTGAATATAATTGTTAATCAAGTCCCTCTTTCTTTATGGTATTCGGCTGTGCCGGGAGTGACAATCGCCGGATTATTTCTTGCAGCATATTTTGCTGTTAAAATCGGTCCAAAGAACATCCTTATATTATTCACCTTTCTTCTGAGCATCGATTTTTTTATGACCTTTTGGACCCAGCAAACAATACCGATGAGCCAGACGGTCAGGATGGTTTTAACCTATATTATTATTGTATATCTACTTATAATCCATGTAAAAATCTTTAAACAAGGTTATAAAGAAATCGGCGTGGAATTGGGAGGATTCAAGCCAGATTAGTGTCAAAATTGATCAATATGTACATTTTTTTAAAACTTAGAGTAAAACCTGAGCCTATAAATTCAGGGGACGCAAAAAGGCCGCGCCGTTGATTTAGGCGCGAAAAGGGAGGAGCGGACAAAAATGGCAAGGAGATATTTTGAAGATATCACTGACGAGGAGCCCCTCCATTGCCAAAAGCTTATTATTACCCGTGACGACATCATTGAATTCGCCAAGAGATTCGATCCACAGCCATTTCATACTGATGAGAATGCAGCAAAGGAATCCGTTTTCGGCGGTCTTGTTGCCTCCTCGCTCCACACTCTTTCCGCCTGTACTCGCGTGGTTGTGGAAGCACAGGGTGACGTAGCAATTTTAACTGGGGTTGGTATGGATGAGGCCAAAATGTTCAATCCAGTGAGGCCAGATGACATCCTTTCTGTCGAAGCTTGGTGGGCTGATCTCAAACGATCTCAAAGCAAACGGGATTTAGGATTCGCTGGGATTAGATGCAAGGTTACCAATCAGAACGGGGAACCAGTAATTGAGTATGGCTATCGATATGTAGTTGCTTGCCGAAACTCAGCTTAACCTTAGTCGTATAACGAAACAAGAATTCGTATGTCGCGAAGCCGGCATACAATTCTGGGTTGAACTGAGCCGCGTCTATTTGGAAATTGAATAGAGGGAGGTTCAGCGGATTTTATAACCGCTTCAGCCGGTTATTGGTGTTGGCAACACGAAAGACATACCGGGCGAGGTATTTCACTGCTTTTTCGCCATAACCGACCGGTTCGGAATGCGCCACCCAATCTTTTTCCCATACCTCGGAAGGAACTTCATCAAAGAGTCCGGCCTTTTTCAGCGCATCACGGAATTTGCCCTGAAGATGATGGAAAGCGGTTCGACCCGGACCAGAAAATCATTCTTGGCAGGCAGCCACCTGCTGTGATCCGGGCTTAAACCGCCGCCAGGGACCAGACCAGGTAATGGACAATGGGTATGCAGGGTCGTGCGGTGTGAGGTTTTTGACGAGTTTTGTGTTTAATCGCCTTTCCTTTTACAAAGGCCCGTTTACCCTGCCCACTGGTGATGGTCAGCGTTATGTGTTGTTTTACCAATCACTTTAGGGTATGGACACATTGAAGGTTGAGAAGTAAGGGAACAAATATGTTTTTCAGTTAAGGCTTTAATTCGCATATTCAATCTACACTTTCTTAGGATTGCGGATTATAGCGATCTATGTTGACTGACCCCCGGGGCCGACTGGAGGTGCTGATAACAAAAAAAGTGCCGGAAGGGAACAAGATGCCCTCGATGCCAAGATGTTGAAAAGGAGTTTGCTTCCCAACAATGCAAATGCACCCCACACAACTAAACGCTACGGCTGATTTGCGCCGTTAGACGGACCCACGCAATCGACAGTAAGCATGGGCATACTACTCAAAGCCGAGAGAGAAGACAAGCAAGAGGAAAATGGAGATATTTGAGGATTTCATAGCCATTCTTGTTACACTCATCATCATTATGGACCCTTTGGGAAATCTACCGTTCTTTCTACTCTTCACAAAACGCAATACGCACGCGGAACGGATCAAAATAGCGGGCATTGCCGCTGCATCCGCCTGTGCAATTCTCATCTTCTTCAGCACAACGGGAGATGCCGTTTTGCGCTTCTTCGGAATTGGCCTTCCGGCTTTTCAAATAACAGGTGGCTTTATTCTCTTTGTTTATTCCCTACAAATGCTTCGTTTGATTCCAGCAAGCATGAAGTCCACAGACGAAGAGGAGCAGGAAGGGATATCCAAGGAAAACGTAGCGTTGGTACCACTCGCGACCCCGCTGCTTGCAGGCCCCGGCGCAATAACTGCTGTTCTGGTGTGGCAGGAAACTGCCGACGACCCTCTCAGCACGCCTCTGTTGTCCGCAGCAATCGTAATTGCGTGCCTCGTTCTCTATCTAGTTTTTTACTTAGGAGAAAGGATTTACAAAATCCTTGGAGTTGGTGGCATTAGAGTAATTGCACGCCTCATGGGCTTACTTCTTGCCGTGATCGCAGTACAGTTCATAGTCGACGGTATTCGGCATATATATACAAATAATATATAGTCCCCTATAGTTGCATAAATAACATGACAAAATGAGTTGAAAAGCAATAATTACAAGCCATTAGACGTTTTTTTAACGACTCTGCCGGAATGAACTCCGGATGAAATCCTGAAATCAGTGAAAAGCAGCCATAATATTTAGCCCACGGGAAAGCCTATGTCGAAGATCCGCCGCAGGAGGGATACCGCATCTTCAGCATTGTTCCGCCTGCGGCGGACGGTAAATTTCTACAGCTGCAGCCTTAACGCTCCCGACGACGGGATTTCGCTTCGCTCAACTTGCAGAATCTGCAGCATCCTCGACTTTTGGTCGCGGTAGGATATAGTCAGTAAATTAAAATGCTTGAAAAAGGAGGCAGCAATGAAAAAAGCATTTGTTCCGGTTCTAATGGCGTGTCTACTGTCCGTCGCACATTCTACCTTTGCCCAATGCCCGCCTGCTTTGGACCGTAATTTAATTCTCACCGAAGGCACGGCCGAGGTGATGGGCCAAAACGATTCAGCCAAAATTTCCATTGCCGTTGTGTCCGACGGGCGGAATTTGGAACGGGTCAGCTCAGAAAATGCCGGCAAAACCAAAGGGGTCCTAAAGGCGATCAAGGGTTTGGATATAAAAAACCTCAAACTCAAGACCTCCAATTACCGCGTGACACCCCAAAAGAACTATAAAGCCCGGCCGCCCATGATCAAAGGGTATGAAGTGCACAATGCGATTGAGCTTACGCTGGAAGGATTTGAGGCTGAGCATTTATCCAAGCATGTTTCGAAAATTGTCGGGAAGGCTCTGGAAAGTGGCGCCAACAATATTCATCATATTCAATTTTACATCAAAAACAAAAAGCCACTAGAAAAGGAAGCTTTAACCCAAGCAACACAGGAAGCCATGGACCGGGCTAGAACTTTGGCCCAGGCAGCGGGCGTGAAGCTAAAACGCATCGCTTCACTCAGCACTCATCCGATTCACATGCCGCCCAGGCCATTTATGTTCCGGGCAGCCGATATGAAGGCTGAAGCCGCAGCAGGGGCGCCGCCGATTGAGATAGGAGAAAGTCAAATCCGTGTCCAGGTCAGCGTAGCCTATGAAATGGAATAGGGGCGAATGAGGGGTCAGCAATCATTCGAATTCTTCACTTTTCTCTTCATGTTCTGAACTCGGATCGCCGAGGTTCGTTGCAATAGCTTCTATCATTGCTGAATACGAGGATTCAGATGGATAGGGAAAAATCTCCTCAAATTCAGACGAGGGCTCCACAGGCATTGGAGGTTCCTCCATGGAATCGATATATTCCTCTGCCTTTCGCAGAATGTCATGCGCGGTCCTTGAGACATCTTCCTCCCGAGCCATGGCAGCGATTCTCGAAGACATGACTTCGTCGGCCAACTTCTCGTAATCTTTCTGACCAATGGCATGCTTATCATAGTCGCCGACAGGCAAGCCGTAGTCTACCGTCTCCCTGAGACGGATATTGTAACGAATCACTGTCTCAAAAACCTCTTCTTTGAATTTTTCCCTAACCTTCTCTAAAACGTGTCGAGAATATCGAGTCCTGTAGTCATACATTGTAACAAGGGCACGGGTTTTTATGGCATGGCCACAACTGTCTTCGAGCAGGATGATTATGTCTGTTAGTTTGGCAACCCCTCGAAGGGAAAAAAGGCTCATGTCAATTGGGATAATGGCCTCATCACTGGCACGAAGGGCATTGAAACACAAATGCCCAATGCTTGGCGGACAGTCAATGATGGCGAAATCATACTGTAGCTTAAGTGCCTGGAGAGCCTCCATGAGTCTGTTCTCTCTCCCTTCGATTCCTGCAAGCTCCTGTTCGATGGCACTGAGTCTGGTGTCTGAGGGAGCAATATCAAAGCCATCTTTAACAGGTACAACAATGTCTTCAATGCCCGGTTGCCCAACCTGCCTTGGCGCCATCACGTGATACATGCTTTTTTCGGGATCGCAGTCTATGTCTAAACCCATGGTGGCATGTGACTGAGGGTCGAAATCAATGAGCAGAACCCTCTGTCCCCTTAGTGCCAAACAAGATGAAAGATTGATCGCCGTAGTGGTTTTGCCGCATCCTCCCTTTTGATTCGCAATTGCAATGATTCTCACCAGCATCTCCTTTCTCAAATTCCGCGCAGAAGTCGCTTCGATTACATCGAGAACAACATAATTTAATACCAAAGGAGGGCATAAGCGTCAAGAAAAAATACCATATATAGAGGTCACCTTAGGATAAAGATGACTCATGTTCCACGTGAGAGAATATGAATAGACTATTTGTTTCCGCGCCCATGAAATCTTGTGGACAACCCCTTGACGGCAGTGGCAAAAAGATAGGCGAGCCCCGCAATCACAACGATGGTGGCGCCTGCAGGAAGGTTTGGCTCATAGGACACAATGAGTCCTGATGAAGTAAAGACTGCCCCTAGGATGGAAGCAATGATCATCATTTGAACCAGGCTGGGGGCATAGAGCCTGGCAGTAGCCGCCGGCAGCGTTAGGAGGGCGATGACCATAATGATTCCCACTACTTGAATCAGGATCACCACCGTGAGGGCAACAAGACACAGCAGCAACAGATAGGTGCTCACGACTCCGATTCCTTGCAGTTTGCTGTACTCCTCGTCAAAGCATACGGCCATAAAGCGTTTGTGAAAAAGAAGGACCGAAAGGATGATAAGGCCGTCAAGATATCCGAGAACCCGTATACTTTCTGTTTTTACCATCAAGATGTTGCCAAAGAGGTAGCTCATAAGATCCACGTTGTAGCCAGGGGTCTTGTAGATAAAAAGAATTCCTACGGCCATTCCAACGGCCCACAGTGCCCCAATGATCGTATCTTCGTACTGGTGGTAACGAAGGCTTATAAAACCAATTACTATCGCTGCGAAAAGGGCCGTCACAACAGCGCCGTGCAGGGGATTGAATCCATAGTAGTAGGCGATCCCCATACCCCCGAGGACCGTGTGGGAAATCCCGCCACTGATAAAGACAATTCGCCTGACAACGACGTAGGTTCCCATTACACCGCAGGCCACACTGGCCAGCAAGCCAATGACAACGGCGTTCTGCATGAACGTCTGGTCTCTTAGAACTGCAAAAAATTCAAGCATCACAATTCACATTTGTGTTTCAACATATGAACAGGTCCACTATAACATGCCTCAATCACATCGCCTGTGATGTGCTCGGTGTGGCTGCATGCCAATCTCCGGTTGACGCAAGCGACACGATTCACGTACGTGGAGATAAAACCCAGGTCGTGAGACACAAGGATGATTGTTACGGTCTCGTTCAGTCGTTTCAGCAATTCGTAGATGTCTTGTTCAACCCTTCCGTCTATGCTTACTGTGGGCTCATCCAGAAGGAGTAATTCCGGTTTTCCCACTAGGGCCCTTGCCATAAGAACCCGCTGTTTCTGCCCACCGGACAGGGTGCCGAAACGGCGATTGCGAAGATCATGGATTTCTGCCTCTTGCATCGCCTCTTCCGCCGATTGCCGATCGCCTTTGCGATACCTCCCAAACAGGGGAGACTTTCCCAACCGTCCTATGAGAACAACATCCATGACACTGATGGGAAAGCTTGCATCCAGGTCGGCATGCTGGGGGACATAGCCGATGAGGCGCCGGGCGCGCTCCGGAGTCTCTCCAAATACTTCAACCTTGCCCCTCAAGGGATGAATCAGGCCAAGAATGATTTTCAGAAGCGTAGTCTTCCCGCTCCCGTTTGGACCCACCACGCCCAGGAAATCGCCCTCTTGAACGTTAAGCACGATATCCTCAAGACAAAGAGCCCCATCATAGGAAAAATCCACGTGGTTAATTTGAACGACGCTTTTCTCTTGTCTCATTGCATCACCTTCACGAAAGTCTCAGCAATCTTTCTCATGTTTTGCAAATATTCCCTGGACAGAGGATCGACCTGAATGACTTTGCCCCCAATCGCTTTAGCCACGGTCTCTGCGCTTTCCTTACTGAACTGTTTCTGAACAAAAACCACTCTGATTCCTTCCGCCTTCGCTTGTGCGATGAGACGGGCCAGGGTCTTGGCGCTCGGTTCCTTGCCTTCCAACTCTATAGGGACTTGCTCCAAGTCGTAATCGTTGCAAATGTACCCCCAGGCAGGGTGAAACACCATAACTTGGCGATTCTTAAGATTTTTCAGGATACCGGTAATTTCTGCGTCCAGCTTGTCAAGATCATGGTGGAAGGCCCTCAAATTAGCTTCATAGTAGGCCGCGTGATCCGGGTCTTCTGAAATGAATGCATCGCAGATGCTTTTTGCCTGGATCTTGACTAACCTTAAGCTTAACCAGATGTGGGGGTCCTTGATACCCTTTCCATGATGATGGGCCTTCATGGGCAGAAGCTCAAGGCCTTGGCGCGTATCGATCACCTTCATGCGTGGATTTGCTTTGCTGATACGCTCTATCCATACATTTTCAAAAGGAACGCCAATCCGAAAAAACAGGCTTGCTTTACTCAGCTTGGCCATCTGCTTGGGCCTGGGCTCGTAGGTGGCCGGGCTCTGCCCTGGACCTACCATGACGGAAACATCGACTCTCTCACCCCCCACGCGCTCCGCAAAATAGGCCTGGGGAAGAATACTGACGAAAACCTTGAGCTTTTGCTTGGTATCGTTTGACAGCTTTGGATAGACGTTAGCGGTACCCAAAAAGACAATGACGAGAAACACAGCGCCGAACAGACCAACTGGCAACAGGAATCTTTTTGTCATTTTACTACTCCTTCTTTAAAGGTGACGCAACTCAGTTGCATCATCGGCCAAAAAAACTTTGTCCCCTGTTTCTTCAATCGCCTCTTAAGGGTTCGCGAAGAAACAAATTTACATTTTCAGGAGTCGAGGCGCACGCATGGCAAGGCGCGAGGAGGGCGAATAGCAAGCTATTTAACCGACGAGCAACGCAG
>JAFGFW010000174.1 GCA_016930875.1 Deltaproteobacteria bacterium
AAAACCTCTAGACCGAATGACAGCCAAGGAGTTGCGGGAGACAGCCCTAAAAATCCCGGAAATAACAGGAGTCCACGGGATGAACAAGCCTGAGTTATTGGCTGCCATTAAGGAAGCCCGCGGAATCGTTGATGAGGTGACCAAGAAATCTGACGTTTCAGTGCGGGAGATCAAGAAAAAGATCCGGGATCTGAAAACAGCCAAGGCGCAGCTGAAGGAAGACGGAGACAAAGCACAGGCCAAGATAATGAGACGCCGAATCAGCCGGCTCAAGAAAAAGACTCGGAAGGCAGCATAAGAGCAAGCCAAAATGATCAACCCAAGGCAGATAGCGTTTGACATAGATGGCGTGTTTGCCAATACCATGGCGCTCTTTTTGGAAATTGCTCGCAGGGATTACGGCATTAACCACATAAAGTACAGTGACATTACCCAATACTATCTTGAAGAGTGCCTGGACATAGATCCGGATATTATCAGCGCCATCATAAATTGCATTCTGGAAGGAGACTGTGATGCTGAGCTTGAGCCTATAGACGGTTCCAGCAAGGCGCTTTCTGATATGGCCCGCAAAGGGCCACTACTTTTTGTGACAGCTCGCCCCACGCTTGCGCCGATTAAGAGCTGGGTGGACGGAATGCTTCCTGAGTCACCCTTTCCGATTGAAGTGATTGCCACGGGCGCCCATGAGGCAAAAACCGATGTGCTCAAAGCACATGGTATCCAGTATTTTGTGGACGACTGCCTTGAGGTCTGCTTCATGCTGTACGAACAAGATATCACCCCCATCTTATTCCACCAGCCGTGGAATCGTTCTTCCCACCCTTTCCTGGAGGTTCGCACTTGGGTTGAGATCATGGACCTCATTGATCTTGATTCGTAATTTCTCAAAAAGTCCGGTTAACGCGGTTGCCATAAGCGCCGGGGGATGAAGGTTTTTTCTGGAAGGCGATATCTCTGTTATTGGCACGGGTTTTCGTAGTGGCCAGATATTCATGATTGCCGGCACGGTCTTTTGCTTTTGGCCATGACTTGGTCTAATCATCAATATCTGGCCACGATGCCTGGGCATGATTGGTCCGCCGTAGGCGGATTGATATCGCCAGGAAGAAAAAGCCTTCATCCCCGACGTTATTGAGAACTTACCTTAATTCTCCCTAATCATCCCATTTTATTGTTGATTAATCAACCCATTGTGATATTTATAAAAATTCTTAGAAAATCTATCTCCATGTTGGTCAGCTTGGCCATCATGGAGTAAATTGAGATAGTTATGAAAGTGTGGATCGATACATTTGTTGAAATGCTGTCAGTCGAAAAGGATTTTTCGCCTCACACCTGTCGAGCCTACCGGAAGGATCTGGAGCAGTTTTCAGCCTATCTACATGGAAAACTCCAGAGCGAAACAGGTCCGGACGTCCATGAGGTAGATGGCCTGGTAATTCGCTCTTATCTTGGCTTTTTGCACAAGAGACATAAGAAAACGACGATCGCCCGGAAGCTTTCCGCTTTGAGATCCTTTTTCCGATTCCTGGTCAAAAAGGGGTTGATTACGAAAAACCCGGCTGAAACGGTTCTAACGCCTAAGCGTGGGCGCCCTGTGCCGAATTATTTGCCTGTTGATGAAGCGTTTCGTCTCTTAGACGGCGTCCAAGGGAATTCGGTCCTTGCTCTGCGCAACAGGGCGATCCTTGAGACACTCTATTCCACAGGGTTGCGAGTGGGCGAACTGGTGGCTATGGACATACAGGACGTTGACTTTGACAGGGGGATGGTCCGGGTTCTGGGTAAAGGGAACAAGGAGCGCCTCGTCCCTGTGGGAAAGAAGGCGCTACGTTGTATGCGGGTTTATCTGGATAGGAGGAATCAGGCAGAGACAATGAGTGACTCGGACAGCGCGCCCTTGTTTTTGAACAGGCTGGGCGGGCGTTTGAGCTCCCGTTCAGTCGGGCGACTCCTTGACAAGGTAGTCCGGCAACTGGGACTGTTGCGGCCCATCACCCCCCACGGACTCCGCCACACCTTTGCCACCCATATGCTTGATGCCGGGACAGATCTCCGTATGGTGCAAGAGCTGTTAGGCCATGCGAGCTTGTCTACTACTCAAAGATACACCCACGTGAGTATCGACAGGCTGATGGAGGTCTACGACAAGGCACACCCCAGGCGATAGGAAAATAGGAATGCAAAATCAAATAAGTCCACACGGAACAACGATTTTGGCTGTGCGGCGCGGCGGGCGCGTGGCTTTGGCGGGTGACGGTCAGGTGACCTTGAAGGATACTATCATGAAACACCGCGCCAAGAAGGTTCGCAAGTTGTTTAAGGAGAAGATCCTTGTAGGGTTTGCCGGCGCCACGGCCGACGCCCTGAATCTCTTTGAACGCTTTGAGGGAAAACTTGAGCAATTTAATGGAAATCTAACACGCTCGGCTGTAGAACTGGCCAAAGACTGGAGAACCGACAAGTACTTGAGGCGCCTGGAAGCCGTTCTCGTAGCCGCGGATTCTGATCAGTTATTTCTAATATCCGGAAATGGCGACGTGATTGAACCAGACGAAGGAATTCTTGGTATCGGCTCCGGAGGGGCCTACGCTCAAGCCGCTGCAATGGCTCTGATCCGTCACACGGAATTGGATGCAAAATCAATTGCAGAGGCCGCCATGAAGATTGCCGCTTCCATTTGCATTTACACCAATGAAGCCATCACGATGGAGCATCTATGAAAAAACTTACGCCACGGGAGATAGTAGCAGCTCTAGACAAGTACATCATAAGCCAGAAGGATGCTAAGCGATCTGTGGCCATTGCCCTTAGGAATCGATGGCGGCGCCGGCAGGTTCCCGAGGACCTGCGTGATGAGATAGCCCCAAAAAACATCATCCTTATCGGTCCCACAGGCGTCGGTAAGACCGAGATTGCAAGACGTTTGGCGCGCCTGGCTGATTCGCCTTTTTTGAAAATTGAGGCCTCCAAGTTTACCGAGGTGGGATATGTGGGTCGCGATGTGGAGTCTATGATTCGCGATCTGACAGAGCTAGCCGTCAACATGGTAAAATCTGACGAGCAAGAAGCGGTCAAGATAAAGGCTCAAGCCATCGCCGAGGAACGAATGCTCGATATTCTTCTCCCGCCGAAAAAGGCCTCCAAGGCCACTGAGGAGATTGAAAGCGAGGAGAAGACCTTGGAGTTGGTCAGGAAAGACGCCACAGAACCTGTGTCAACGCGCGAAAAAATCCGAAAAATGTTACATAACGGCAAGCTTGACAATCGTTATGTGGATCTTGAAGTGGCTGAACGGGCCATGCCTGTAGTGGAAATATTTTCCAGCGCCGGGCTTGAGGAGATGGATATTAATCTCAAGGACATGCTTGGCGGTATGTTTCCGAAAAAAACAAAAAAACGGAAACTAAAGGTTCCGGAAGCCATTGAGATTCTCACGCAGGAAGAAGCCCAACGACTGGTGGACATGGACAAGGTAGTCAAAGAGGCGATCACAAAGGTCGAACAGAGCGGCATTATCTTTCTTGATGAGATCGACAAGATCACAGGGAGAGAGGGTGGACACGGGCCGGATGTTTCAAGGGAGGGAGTACAGCGCGACCTCCTCCCCATTGTTGAAGGATGCACGGTGACCACCAAGTATGGCATGGTAAAGACAGACCATATTCTTTTCATTGCCTCTGGAGCCTTTCACACGACCAAGCCCTCTGACTTGGTTCCGGAACTGCAGGGTCGCTTTCCGATCAGGGTGGAACTAAAATCTCTGGGTAAAGAAGAATTCGTCAGGATACTGTCCGAGCCGAAGAACGCCCTCGTGCTTCAGTACAGGGCCTTGCTCAAGACCGAGGGGATAGATTTGGTGTTTGAAAACGATGCCATTTCTGCCATCGCAGAGATCGCCACAGAGGTCAATGCAAGGACTGAAAACATCGGGGCAAGGAGGCTCCACACGGTAATCGAACGGCTTCTGGATGAGATCCTGTTTGATGCGCCGGATGTCGCCGAACAACGGATAGTAATTGATGCCAAGTATGTGTATGAAAAACTACAAGACATCAAGGAGGATGAGGATCTGAGCCGGTACATCCTCTAAGCAATGCCGGATGCCGGATGATAGATCACCAATGACTAATGACCAGTAACCAGTCACCGATGACTGACAATATTGCCGACATACTGATTGAAGCCCTTCCTTACATCCGCCGTTTTTACGGAAAGAGGATCGTCATCAAATACGGCGGCCACGCCATGGTGGATGAGCGTCTTCAGGAGGACTTTGCCCAAGACATCACCCTGATGAAATACATAGGCCTTCATCCAATAGTGGTCCACGGCGGAGGTCCGCAGATCGGATCGGTCTTGGACCAGATGGGGATCAGGTCTCGCTTTGTAGATGGCATGCGCATTACCGATGAACCTACCATGGATGTTGTCGAAATGGTGCTCGGGGGCAAGGTCAATAAGGAGATCGTGGCTCAAATCAGTCAACAGGGGGGCAAGGCTGTGGGCTTAAGTGGCAAGGACGGGGACCTGATTCTTGCCAGGAAGCTCCACCATGTTCGGTCCCAGGTGGAAGAGAAGCCCCCTGAGATCATAGACATCGGCATGGTGGGCGAGGTTGTTAGCGTAAATCCTGAAATCATAGGCACCCTGGAGGCTGGCGGCTTTATTCCTGTCATTGCTCCGATCGGGACAGGGGAGACGGGAGAAACCTATAACATCAATGCCGACTGGGTAGCCAGCAAGCTTGCCGTGGCCCTCAATGCGATCAAGCTGATCCTGCTCACAGACGTTACGGGTGTCATGGATGAGCAGGAAGCACTGATGTCCTCTCTGAAGGCCGAGGCAGCGCAAAAGCTCCTTAAGAACGGGGCTGTTTCCGGCGGCATGATCCCGAAGATTCAATGCGCCTTGGAGGCCGTTGAAAAAGGGGTCAAGAGGGTTCACATCATCGATGGTCGCAATCCCCATGCCGTGCTCCTTGAGCTTTTCACAGACAAGGGGATAGGAACAGAGATTAGTTGTTAGTCATTGGTGTTGTGAACAGCTGCATTATCTCTAGCGCATGACGCTTGATACCGGATGCCGGAATAAGATCGCGGAGCAATTTTATGACAAGTGACCAAACCATAAAGAGAGCAGACCTCGCCATTGCAGCTACCTACAGCCGATTTCCTATTGTGCTCACAGAGGGCAAGGGGTGCATGCTCAGGGATGCAGAAGGTCGCACCTATACGGACTTTGTTGCCGGCATCGCAGTGTGCAATCTGGGGCATGCCCATGGAGGAATTGCCAAGGCCGTGGCAGAGCAGGCGCGTCGTTTAGTGCATGTTTCAAACCTGTACTACACTGAGCCGCAAACCGAGTTGGCCGAATGGCTGGTTGAACATTCCTTTGCCGACAGGGTTTTTTTCTGCAACAGCGGCGCTGAGGCAAATGAAGCAGCCATCAAACTGGCACGGAAGTATTTCCATGACAGCGGAGCCCCTCACCGGTTCAGGATCATAACCATGGAAAACTCCTTTCATGGTCGAACCATGGTAACTCTTGCGGCCACTGGTCAGGCCAAGATCAAGAAGGGCTTTGAACCCCTTCCGGATGGGTTTGACATTGTCCCCTTTAACGACATTGAGGCTGTCCGGAACGCTGTTTCGCGGGAGACATGCGCGGTCATGCTGGAACCCATCCAGGGGGAAGGTGGGGTCAAGTGCCCTGTCCAAGGGTATCTGGAAGGGCTGCGAGAGTTATGTGACAGAGAAGGCCTGCTCCTCATCTTTGATGAAGTACAAACCGGCATGGGGCGGACCGGAAAGCTCTTCGCCTATGAGCGCTTTGCCCTGATACCCGACATTATGACCCTGGCGAAAGCCTTAGCCAACGGGCTTCCCATGGGGGCAATGCTGGCCAAAGAGGACGTGGCGAAGGCCTTTACTCCGGGGGCTCATGCCTCGACCTTTGGTGGAACGCCCTTGGTTGCCGCTGCAGCCATTGAGGTAGCCAAGGCGCTTCTGAATGAAGGTGTCCTTGAAAACTGTCAAAGGGTTGGCCGATATTTCAAGAATCAACTCCTGAGCCTTAAAGCCAGATACGCCTTTATCCGTGAAGTTCGAGGAGAGGGGCTCTTGATTGGCGCGGATCTTACCTGCGACGGCATGCCTATCGTCAAAAGCTGTATGGAACGGGGTTTTCTGATTAACTGCGCCCAGGGACATGTCTTGCGATTCATCCCGCCGCTGATCATTCAGGAAAAAGATATTGACGCGCTAATTGCATGCCTGGATTCGGTATTTCAGCGTTTCTCCGATCAGCCCAAGGAACAAGAATGAAAAAGGACCTCTTAACCCTAAGAGATCTAAGCGCTGGTGATTTTGAGGCGTTGTTTGCGCGGTCTTTTGAACTGAAAGGACGGCACGGCAAAGGAGTCCCGGATCGACCGCTTCAGGGCAAGACCCTTGGGCTCATTTTCGACAAGGCATCGACTCGAACCCGGGTCTCCTTTGAGGCGGCCATGATTCAGCTGGGTGGCACCTCCCTGTTTTTGAGTGCCAGGGATACCCAACTGATTCGAAACGAGCCTATTGCAGACACGGCCCGTGTTCTGTCCAGGTATCTTGATGGCCTGGTCGTTCGAACATATTCCCAGGATTTGCTTCAAGAATTGGCAGCCAGGGCCTCTATCCCTGTGATCAACGCACTGACCGATCTTTACCATCCATGCCAGATATTGAGTGACCTTATGACGATATTGGAAAAAAAGGGCACTCTGGAGAGACTCAAGATCGTCTGGGTAGGAGACGGAAACAACGTGGCCCACTCCTGGCTGAACGCATCAGCCATCCTGGGTGCTGACCTGGTTCTTGCGTGCCCGGAAGGTTACCATCCCAACGAGGAGATTTTGGGACCTGCAAAAAACGACGCGAATGGCCGTATAGTCGTCCTTTGTGATCCTAAAGAGGCCGTTCGCGATGCGGACGTGATCTATACGGATGTCTGGGCCAGTATGGGCCAGGAAAGCGAATCCGCCAATCGGAAAGAAGCCTTTAAGACCTATCAGGTGGACCAGGCCCTGGTAGCCCTGGCCAAGAAAGATGTCATGGTCATGCACTGTTTGCCTGCTCACAGGGGTGAGGAGATTACCGCCGACGTACTGGAAGGGCCTCATTCGGTTGTCTGGGATCAAGCAGAAAACAAGCTCCACATGCATAAAGCAATTCTGGAAATGTTTATTAGTCATTAGTCGGAGGACTGTCTTGTCACAAGAAATCAAGAAGATCATTCTGGCCTACTCAGGAGGTCTCGACACTTCGGTTATCCTGAAGTGGCTCACCGAGACTTACAAGTGCCCAGTGGTTGCATTTGCAGCTGATATTGGTCAGGGAGAGGAACTGGATAACCTTGAGGCAAAAGCCCTGAGGACCGGCGCGGAAAAGATCGTTATCGAGGATTTGAAAGAGACCTTTGTTCGGGACTATGTGTTTCCGGCTTTTCGTGCTAATGCCATATATGAGGGAAGCTATCTCCTGGGGACTTCCCTTGCACGCCCTCTCATTGCAAAACGCCAGATCGAGATTGCCAGGCTGGAGGGTGGCGATGCAGTGAGCCATGGCGCAACTGGAAAGGGCAACGATCAGGTGCGATTTGAATTGACCTACCAAGCCCTGGCCCCTGACCTGAAGATCATTGCGCCCTGGCGGGTCTGGTCGTTGAATTCTCGACAGTCTCTCATGGAATATGCCAAGGCTCATGGGATTCCGGTTCCAACAAGTCCCAGGAAACCGTATAGCACGGATCGAAACTTGCTCCATATCAGCTATGAGGGGGGCATTCTTGAAGATCCCTGGCAAGGACCGCCGGATGATATGTTTTCCCTTTCTGTGTCCCCTCAGGAGGCCCCTGACAGACCAGAGGTCATTGAAATATCATTTGAACGGGGAGACCCTGTAGCCATCAATGGCGACAAGCTTTCTTCTGCCGAGCTACTTGCAAGGCTGAATGTTTTTGGGGGTAGAAACGGCATAGGCCGGGTCGACCTTGTTGAAAACCGGTTCGTGGGAATGAAGTCTCGAGGGATATATGAAACACCGGGAGGCACGATCCTGAGAGTGGCTCACATGGCCGTTGAGTCCATCACAATGGACCGCGAAGTCATGCATCTTCGCGATTCCTTGATTCCCAAGTATGCTGAACTTGTCTATTATGGATTCTGGTTTTCACCTGAGATGAAGGTGTTGCAGGCAATGATTGATGAGACACAAGAGACGGTGTCAGGCACGGCCCGACTGGAGATTTATAAGGGAAACTGCCGTGTCCTGGGCCGCAAATCCGACACGTCCATATATAGGAGCGATTTTGCCACGTTTGAATCAGATCAGGTTTACCGTCAGCAAGACGCGGAAGGCTTCATCCGCCTCAATGCCCTGAGGCTGCGCATTCAGGCTATGATGAAGCAAAAATAAAATCGCTACGCGATTTTATCATGAGGTGCATTGTGCCTGATAAACCCTGGAATGGAAGTTTTACTGAAAGAACAGACCGCAGTGTAGAGGCTTTCACTTCTTCCATTGCTTTTGACAGGCGCCTCTACGCCTACGACATAAAGGGCAGTATTGCCCACTGCAGAATGCTTGCCAAGCAGTCAATTATCTCCGAGAATGAGGCTTCAGAAATTGTTGAAGGCCTTGGCAGGATAGCTCGCGACTTGGAACGCGGCAACTTTGAGTTCGATGACGCCCTGGAAGATATTCATATGAATATTGAGGCCCGTCTGACCGCTGAAGTCGGCAAGACGGCGCAAAAGCTCCATACGGCAAGGAGCCGAAACGATCAGGTTGTTTTGGACCTTCGGATGTACCTGCGGGACGAGGTGAACAACATACTCGAAAGACTGACCGCCTTCAGGAGCAGTCTGGTAAAATTGGCTGATGAGCACATTGGTGTCATCATGCCCGGATATACCCACCTCCGGCGTGCCCAACCGGTGCTCTTTTCCCATTACCTGATGGCTTACTACGAGATGTTTTCAAGGGATAGGGCCAGATTCAAGGGGGTGCTTGAGCGGATCAACGTAATGCCATTGGGCAGTGCGGCGCTTGCCGGCACGACGTATCCCATCGACATGGCGTACACTGCCAAGCTGCTTGATTTCCCGGAGATTTCGGCCAACAGCCTTGACGCCGTCAGCAGCCGGGATTTTGTTGTTGAGTTCCTCGCTGCAGCCAGCATCTGCATGGTTCATTTGAGCCGTCTTTCGGAAGAATTGATTCTATGGGCCTCAAGCGAGTTTGGCTTTGTGGAAATACCCGATTCCTTTGCCACGGGAAGCAGCATCATGCCCCAGAAGAAAAACCCGGATGTGCCGGAATTGGTCAGGGGCAAGACAGGACGTGTATTTGGGGACTTGATGGCCTTGCTCACCGTAATGAAGGGGCTCCCCCTGACCTACAATCGCGACATGCAAGAAGACAAGGAACCCCTCTTTGATGCAGTCGATGCCGTAAAAGCGTGTCTTGAGGTATACGAAAAGCTCATCCCAAGGTTGAAAGTGCACCGGACGGCCATGGAAAAGGCGGTTTTAAAGGGCTTCCTAAATGCCACGGACATGGCCGACTACCTGGTGACCAAGGGCATGGCATTCCGAGAGGCTCACCGTTGCACCGGAGAGGTTGTCCGATATGCTACTGGGCAAACCAAAGAGCTCCACGAACTTTCGTTGAATGAGCTTGAGAAGTTCTCCAAACTCTTTTCAGAAGATATTTTTGAGCTTCTGACACCACAGCAGATGGTAAACAGGCGGCTTTCTGCAGGCGGTACAGCCACAGAGAACGTGGTTCGAGCCATCCAGAAGGCAAAGGAAGTAACGGCCCGCGAAGCAGACAAGGGGCAATAACATGGGAAGAGTGAAAGGCCGTCAAGACAGACTCCTTCTGCTCGTAGCCCTGGGATCTTTGCTTCTTCATCCGGGGTGCGGAAGGAAAGGGCCGCCTCTTGCCCCACAGGCTGTCGTGCCCCCGGCAGTCAAGGACTTGAAGGCTGAGCTTGTCGGAGATGAGGTGCTGCTGTCATGGTCCATACCGGCAAAGGGCGACACCATTGTTAAAGGCATTGATGGTTTCAGGGTCTTCAGGCATAAGGCGCAGAACTCGGTGGCTCCATGCCCCGGGTGTCCCATCCCTTTTGGTGATGAATTCCTTGATGTGCAACTCAGGTATCCTGAGGCGGATCAGGTAGAAGGAAATCGCGTTAGCTGGCATGATAGGATTGAGCCTGAGTATAGATATGCATATAAAATTTTATCTTATCACAAGAGCGGAGGCGTGAGTGACGATTCCAACATCGTTTTTTGGCCCATGCCCGACTCGCAAACGACAACAGATATAGAATCACGGAGCCCTTATGCACCACTTCAACTATCAGAATAATGAGATGTATTGTGAGGATGTCTCCATTTCTGAGATTGCCCGGGAGGTGGGAACGCCCTTTTACCTCTACAGTCATGCAACGCTCCGGCACCACTTCCTTACCTTTCAAAAGGCCTTTGAAGGCGTCAATCACCTGATCTGCTTTTCGGCCAAATCCAATTCAAATATCGCCGTGTTGAAACTCTTTGCAAAACTCGGTGGCGGCCTGGACATTGTGTCGGGAGGCGAGTTGTTCCGCGGACTCACAGCAGGTGTTCCGCCAGGCAAGATCGTCTTTTCAGGGGTGGGAAAGCGTGAGGACGAAATCGTGTACGCTCTGGAATCGAATATCCTCATGTTCAATGTGGAATCATTCCAGGAACTCAAACTCATTGATCAGTGCGCTGCTCGCCTGAACAAAAAAGCGCCAATAGCGCTGCGTGTCAATCCGGATGTTGACCCCAGGACACATCCATACATTGCCACCGGGTTAAAAGAGAACAAGTTCGGGCTAAACGTTGAAGCCGTGCTGGAAACCTACAGTGCAGCCAACGCCTGCTCTCACTTGAAAGTGATGGGGATCAGTTGCCATATCGGTTCCCAGCTCACAGAGGTCTCTCCCTTTGTGGATGCCTTGGGCCGGATCAAGGATCTTATTGCCACGTTGGAGACTTCCGGCATCTCCATCTCCTATCTTAACTTGGGCGGCGGCCTTGGAATCACTTATGACCAGGAATCCCCCCCGCATCCCAGTGAATACGGGAAGGCAATCCTGGAGACGTTGGGCCAAGACCCCTTTACGCTAATCCTTGAACCTGGTCGTGTTATTGTAGGCAATGCGGGAATACTGGTAACTCGAGTCCTTTATACGAAAAGCGGTGAAGACAAGTTCTTTGTGATCGTCGATTCGGCCATGAACGACCTTGTGCGACCATCCCTTTACGGCGCTTACCACGCCGTTGAACCCGTAGTGAGAGATCGCAAGGAAACCATAGAAGCAGATGTGGTAGGCCCCATCTGTGAGAGCGGCGATTTTATTGCCAGGGATCGGCGGATTCCTCTTGTGCAGTCAGGCGATCTCCTGGCAGTCATGAGCGCAGGGGCCTATGGTTTTACCATGTCTTCCAATTACAATTCCAGGCCGAGGGTTCCGGAGATTATGGTCAAGGAAGATCGGTTCTTTGTGGTCAGGGCACGGGAGTCTTACGAAAATCTGATTGCAGGAGAGTCAATACCAGCTTTTTTGTGAATAAGTCGTTACTAGTCATTTGTCACTGGTCATTAGTTTAGCCACCAAGTGCCAGATACCTGGCCAGGTGGAAGAAATGCCTAAATTCAAGGATTGGAAGCCAGATTTACGGCTCCTTTTTCTTACCCAGGAACCAACATCTGATATCCAAGCTCAACCATCAGGCATCCGGCATCCGGTATTGAGTTTCTGGCATCTGCCATCGGGTATCCGGCATCATAGCGCAAACCAACGACTAGCGACTGATGATAAAGGCCGTCTGATAAAGCAACAGCCATGACAAGAGCAGATATCCCTTTCTACAAAATGAGCGGCAGTGGAAACGATTTCATCGTTGTTGACAACCGCACCGGGGTCGTGGAGGAAAAGGATCTTAACCAATGGATTGCATCAGTATGCCGCAGGAAACACTCAGTGGGGGCTGACGGGTTTATCCTGATTGAGACTTCCGAGCAGGTCGATTTCAAGTGGCGCTTTTTCAACGCAGATGGGGGAGAAGTTGAGATGTGCGGCAACGGAGGCCGCTGTGCGGCAAGGCTTGCCCATCTAAAGGGAATTGCAGGGCCCAACCTCAGCTTTGAAACCAAGGCAGGCGTAATCCGGGCCGAGGTGACAGACAAAAGGGTCAAGCTGGAGATGCCGGAACCCTCAAGAGCGAAGCTCGATTATCCCCTGGAGGTTAAAGGAAAAATTTTCACTGTAAGCAGTATCACCGTGGGTGTGCCACATGTGGTGATCTGGCCAAAGGATGTGGAGAAGGCGCCTGTTTTTGAAGCAGGCAGCGCTATCAGGCACCATGAGCGTTATGCCCCGGCCGGAACAAACGTGAACTTTGTTCAGCCTTTAGAAAACGGCTCCTTTGCCATTCGCACCTATGAACGGGGTGTGGAGAATGAAACCCTTGCCTGCGGGACTGGTTCGGTTGCTGCCGCCCTCGTTGCCTCTGCCAAGGGGATGACTGGTTCGCCTGTGGCCATTCACACCAGGGGCGGGGAGCTTTTGAAGATCTATTTTGAGAAAAACGGCAATGATTATCACAACGTCTTTCTCGAGGGTGATGCAATAGTCGTTTATGAAGGTAAGCTTTGGAATGAGGCCGCATAGTCACTGGTCATTAGTTCCGATGCCTGATGCAGGATACCTGATGCCTGATATATTCCATTGACATCGGGCATCTGACATCAGGTATCAGATATCGGGCATCAGGCATCATTGTTTGTACCAATAACCGACAACGGAGGAATTAATTGAAGATCGCGCAATCTGAAAGACTGAAACGCCTTCCCCCTTACCTTTTCAAAGAGCTTGATCGGCAGAAGGAAGAGGTCCGTGCCAAGGGCGTAGACATTATTGACCTTGGTGTGGGTGATCCTGATCTTCCCACACCCCCCCACATTATTGAGGCACTGAAACAGGCGGCTGAGGATCCTGCCAACCACCAGTACCCGTCTTATTCGGGGATGGATGACTTCAACGCTGCAGTGACAAGGTGGTACAAGGGCAGATTCAACGTCGATCTGGATGTCGGCAGTCAGGTCGTAACTCTGATTGGATCAAAGGAGGGGATTGCCCATATACCATTGGCCTTCATAAACTCCGGTGATATTGCTTTTGTTCCCAGCCCCGCCTATCCGGTTTACCATATCGGCACCCACTTCGCAGACGGCAAACCCTACCCTATGGATCTTTTAAAGGAAAACGGCTTTTTGCCCGATCTTAAAGCCATTCCGGCGGAAGTGGCGGAAAAGGCAAAGATGATGTTCATAAACTATCCGAATAACCCCACTGCCGCAGTTGCTACCAAGGATTTTTTTGAGTCTGTAGTTGCCTTTGCCAAGGAATATAATATCATCGTATGCCACGATGCAGCCTATTCGGAGATGTCCTATGACGGCTTTAAGCCCATGAGTTTTCTTGAAGTGGAAGGGGCCAGGTCCGTTGGGATCGAATTTCATTCCCTTTCCAAAACTTACAACATGACCGGATGGCGCATTGGATTTGCCGTTGGCTGTGCAGAAGTCATCAACGGTTTGGGCCAGGTCAAGAGCAATATCGATTCTGGTGCGTTTCAGGCCGTTCAGATTGCAGGAATTGCGGCGCTTGAAGGAGACCAGACTTGCATTGAGGAAATGAGGAAGATCTATCAAGAGCGTCGGGATATCCTGGTGGACGGGTTGAATTCAATCGGGTTTTCTGTGGAAAAACCCCGGGCAACCTTCTACGTTTGGATGGAAGTTCCAGAGGGATATACTTCAACTGAATTAACCAGCCGTCTTTTGACAGAGGCCGGCATCGTAAGCACACCGGGAAACGGTTTTGGCGCAGCAGGCGAAGGTTACATCCGGATGGCCCTCACGGTGAACTGCGACCGAACGCGTGAAGCAGTCGAAAGGATTCGGGCCGTCGCACTGTAGTCACTGAGTACCCCGTCTCATAAATTCTGCACTCCAAATTGGCAAAACGAAATGACGTCAGAATGGTTACATTTAATCCACTTATCAGAGACGGGGAAATCCGTGCTGTCTTCAAGCCGTCAGGCGCAAATTCGAATATCGTGCTGTTTTCAAGGCGTGAGCCGCAAACTCGAAACAAATTCGAATGACAAAAATTCAAATTCTCCAAACACTTTAAAAACGAGGTGGTTAGCGGCATTTGTTTTGAATTTGGAACATTCGGATTTCGATATTGTTACGCATTTCGGATTTCGATATTCGGATTTTCTATGTTGTTCCTGTGATTTGAGGACATGTTAAATTGCCAAAATCAAGCAATGAACTTTCAAGACACTGCACTGAGTGGTATACTGCGCACGGCAATAAATGGCGATTTTTCTCTAATACGCTCTTAGTCAGGGGTATGTCGGACCCTGTCACTCCATTTACATCAGGACTTTAGGTAATGCCAGACGATAGCTTTCACGCAGTCTACATAGGTGTGGGATCCAATGTCGGCAAAAGGGAGGAGAATTGCCGCAAGGCGATTTCATCTGTTGCCGCCTGCGGGGGTTGTCTGTTAGACTGTCAATCGCGGTTGTATGAGACTGAACCAGTAGGGTTGAACGAACAAGCCTGGTTTATCAATGGCGTGGTTCGGATTCGCACTAATCTTCAACCCAAGGCCCTGCTCATACAACTTCAGGACATTGAACAAGCCATGGGACGGAGGCCCGGAGGCCCAAGATTCGGACCCAGGGTCCTGGATTTGGATATCCTCTTTTTTGACGATCAGATCGTGCAAACAACCCAACTGCAGATTCCGCACCCAAGGTTGCATAAACGACGATTTGTGCTAAAACCTCTTTGTGACATTTCGCCTGAACTGGTACACCCCGCGCTGGGGCAAACCATGCAATCCCTGCTGTCCAACTTGGAGAATGGCGGAAAGAAGGTCATTTTGTTCCAATGAGATTCCTGTTCCTTTGTCTTTTGATTTACCTGGGTTACCGGGTATTGAAGTCATTGTTCCTTCCGGGTCAATCCCCCCCTGAGCCCGAAAGGAATGACGAAGTGGCCCGGGTGGATGACGTCATGGTAAAAGACCCTTTTTGCGAAACCTACTTCCCCAAAAGGAGTGGGATAAAAGAAATCATAAACGGAGAGACCTACTTTTTTTGCAGCACCGCATGCAGAGATAAGTATCTGGAACAGATCAAAAAGGCTTCGGAATGATTTTTGTCGAGAAATTACGTTTTTGACAGACAGATGGCGTATCGAAGAGAGGATTCGGGTGTTCGTCGGTGGATCTGGGCCCACTTGCTCATACTCCTGGTGGCCCCTATGCCGGTGCATGCAGACATTTACCGCTATGTTGACGAGGAAGGAACCATCCACTTTTCTAACGTCCCAACTAGTGCAAAATATGAGGTCTATATTCGGGAAACCCCTCGTGGACGGGTTTTTGATCGGTCTGACCGTTATGATCCTTACATCACAGAAGCTGCCCGCAAATACGGTGTGCCCTTTTCTTTGGTGAAGGCCATTATCAAAACGGAGTCGGATTTTGATCCCTACGCCGTTTCCAGCTCCGGCGCCCGCGGATTGATGCAGATCATGCCCGAAACCGCAAAAGATCTGGGGGTGACGGATTCTTTTAATCCGAGAGAGAACATCCTCGGCGGGGTGCGCTATTTGAAGGAGCTTTTGACCCGCTTTCAGGGGAGTATCCCTCTGGCCCTTGCAGCCTACAACGCGGGACCCAACAGGGTGGACCCCCTTAAGGAAGTTCCTCCCATCAAGGAGACCGAAGGTTTTGTGCACAAGGTGATGCAATATTTTAATGGCTACTGATCTTATCCATGGAAGGTGTTATGAAGCCCCTTGAACTGCTGTCTGCGAAGTTTTGGACCTCCCCCAACCACCTGACCCTCTTCAGGATTGCCAGCATACCTGTGCTCATTGTCTTGCTTTTGTTTGCCAACAAGGTGTGCGCATTTCTGGCTGCTATCGTCTTTTCTGCAGCGTCCGTGACCGATCTCCTTGACGGATTGCTGGCCCGACAGCGTGGTCTTGAGTCAACACTGGGTAAGTTCTTGGATCCTCTGGCGGACAAGCTGCTGATTTCGGCCGCCCTGATCATGCTTGTCCCTCACGGCCGGGTGCCCGCCTGGGTGGTGTGCGTCATTATCGGAAGAGAGATCGCGGTGACAGGAATTCGCGCCATCTTGTCCGAAAAGGGAATCGTGATGGAGGCTGGAGAACTCGGGAAATACAAGACAGGCTTTCAGATCGCGGCCATTATTCCCCTATTGTTTCATTACTCTTATTTCAATATCGATTTTCATGCCGTGGGGTCTCTATTTCTGTGGATAGCCCTGATATTGACCGTGTGGTCAGGAACAAGGTATTTCCTAAGGTTTCAAAAGGCTATTCGGGAATAGGGAAAGTTTTTGTTGACAACACCAGAAAAAAAAATCTAAACTTTCTCGAAAAAGCGGGAATAACTCAGTGGTAGAGTGCAACCTTGCCAAGGTTGAAGTCGCGGGTTCAAATCCCGTTTCCCGCTCCATTTTTTCATCTTCGTAAAATGCCCGTGCAAATAACGGCGGGCCTATGGCGCTGCAACTCCTCCAAAAAAGGTGGGCCTGCGCGCCGTAGCTTCAGCGAAGGCATGGCGGCATAGCCAAGTGGTAAGGCAGCGGTCTGCAAAACCGTTATACACCGGTTCAAATCCGGTTGCCGCCTCCATGTAAAATCAGGGGGTTAGCCTTTAGGGCCAGCCCCTTTTTTTGTTTCTGGTTAAGATCTCCGTCAGATCAACCAATGACGTCAACCTTTTTAGAATAGGAGTTTTTAGAGCAAATTTGCAGTTTTTCAAAAGTTATTTACATTCTTATCGCCATCCGGCTTTTCCCCCAACCTAAAAATCTCAGCCCTCAACATCGCTGGTCTTGATGCTCGAATCTTGTGTGAGTGTAACCTTTTTACACAGTAAAAGAGACGTGTATTTTGTAAAAGTGGAAGATAATTACACACTTCGGGGTCCCTTATGAAATCGGTTTAAAGGCTTTGAGCTTCTTAAAATGCAACAATCACAAGCTCTTACAGGCAGTGGATGGGGCTGCAAGGCTATGTGGCATGCCCTTTGCTGAAATTTGTTGAAATGAAATCTAAATCTTTTACCGAAAAGGCGAAATCCAGAGCAAAGTAAGATGGGCAGAAAAAAGATTCTTTAACTTCGACTTTGCCACCCCTATTCAACCAATTCCGAGAGTGGTGAGCTAATTTCGGTCAGGGAGGTTGGCTCTTGAGACTTTCCCAAAAGAGTTGAACCTAAGAGATTAATTGAAGAATTATCATGTCAAGAAAGCTTCTTTGTTTCCTTTCTGTCATTATCGCCTTGTCTACTATCACCCCACTGGTTCACGCAGAGGATCAAACCGTATTCGGGCCAAGTGATTTTGAAATAGGCAGTTGGCATGTGCATTTTTCCCGCCACACCTTCCATCTAGATGATCCCGGAAATGGGTATATTGTCATTACAAAGAATACGCCGGATATGGAGATACGGGGAGGATTTCTCTTTTTCAACAGAAGGTTTATCCCCCTTCGACAGTTTCTCGTCGGAGACGATATCATTGTCTATAAAGACAGAGCACTGAAATCCACCAACCGCCTGACTGTGTTTCTCAGAGGGACTCCCGGGGCCTCCGTGACCATTCTGGAGTCAAGCTCGTTGTTCAACAAGACATTGCATTTCAAACCACCAAACACAAAACAGTTCAACAACAGGATGAGAGGGCAGATATTATGAAAAGGGCTATGACGATCACATTGTTTTTGTTCCTAACCGTATTCCTTGGCACGGCTTCTGCCGTTGAGGTGACTCTGTTTGGGCCGAATCAGTACTTGCGAACTTCGGGTCCGCCGGATGTCTATACCGATACATTTTCTGCGATTCCAGGGCAGGGCATGCTCATCGTCAGAAACGGCAATTGGGACGGTGGCCACAGAGTAGAGGATGGTGTAAGGAGCGCGACAGTCACCGTCAATGGAGAGGAAATATTTGGTCCGAATGATTTCAACCAGCAGGTCTATTATCTGGAAGCTGTCATCAATCTGCTCGAAGATAACTCCATTTCAGTATAACTGGCGAGCGCCCCGGGTAGCTACATTACTGTTGAGGTTACAGAAGGTGTAGACCCGCCCACTGTAACTATAAGTGCTGATCCTGAGTCGATTATGGTTGGGGAGTCTGCCACCCTCACCTGGAGTTCGACCAACGCCGATTCTGCCACCATAGATCAGGGTATTGGCGGTGTTCCTGTAAATGGTTCGACCTCGGTTTCACCCACCGAGACTACCACTTATACGATCACGGCGACCGGCCTTGTAGGGACGGCCACAGACATTGTTACGGTCACAGTCCTCTATCCTCCGACCGTGAACATCTCAGCAAATCCGGAGACAATTCTGCTTGGAGAATCGTCCACCCTTACGTGGAGTTCGACCCATGCTGACGCCTGTGTCATCGAACCTGACGTTGGCAGCGTGGATCCAACCGGATCGATTACCGTATCTCCCACCGAGACCACCACATACACAATCACGGCGACGGGTCCTGGAGGAACGGCGACGGCATCTGTCACAGTCAC
>JAFGFW010000175.1 GCA_016930875.1 Deltaproteobacteria bacterium
CTTTTAAGCTTAGATGGCTTTAACAGACCCCTCAAAAACCGGGAATTCTAATTGTCGTTAGCCAGTATTTTTAATTGTCGCACATCAGCGCAGGTTGTTTCTTTTCACATTGCAATGGGCGGAGTATTTGACGATCAACTTTCAGTGAATGTTTTTGGGAAAGTTGCCCCCGTTCCCGAACCGGCCACCATGTTCCTTTTTGGCGCTGGCCTGATTGGGCTCGGCGCTTTGGGCAGGAAGAAGATGTTGAAATAACCAGTGTTTTTTTCGATCTCATGTCACACAAAAAGGCCACCAACTGGGTGGCCTTTTTGTGTGCAGCTCATATGCGTCAGGTCTGGTTGCTCAGTTAGCTGGCTCCTCTAATCTCCTCCGACAACCGACTGGCTGCTTCCCTTTCCGGAAAGGGACCTTCGATTCCAAGGGCTTCTGTCAGCGCTTTTGCGGTCCGATCCTTCTCATCGTTTTTCCAATAGGCCATGTCCAGATCATAAAGAATGGTTGCATTCCAGGTCGATTCAGACGCCTTGATATATCACGTCACTCAAGGCTATCAAGGTCCCGAACTTTTCTTGGGAAAACAGGGAAGATCAATGGGCCACTTCGTAGAGGTTCCCTTGCCAGGGTTTGAATCTGTCGTGGAACACTTGACCAGCGCCGAAATCCTTTTTTGTTCTCAGGTTAATCAATCTGAGTATTTGTTCTCTGAATTCTAAACTGATTTCAATCTCCTCGCCGGCTATACCCTGTATCTGAGATCCTTTTGGCACTCTTTTGAGCTCTTTATGTCCTGTTGGGTTTTTCACCAGGGCCAGGTAGCGCTTGTCACTGTTTTTCCAATGGAGACATTCGATCATATTCACGGGATTGCCTTGCTCCAAGACCCTGACCCTTGCCTCAAGTCCGGCCGACTTTAAGACTGAGGATACGACTTTTCTCCATGTATCGCCGTGGGCAGAAAACCGTTTTCCAGGGTCCCAGTATTCTATGGGTGAAAGGTTGAGATAAACGGCACTTCCCTTACCAGTCCGATTCTTCACCAGTACCGAAGTACGGTGAAAGAAGCCTGACCTGTCTCGTATCTCGATGCAGTCCACAGCAGCCCTGTGCTTAGTACCTCGTTCAAAGACTATAATGTCTTTATGCCGGTAGGCGCCCTCGTAATATGTAAAACGCTTCAGAAATGGCTGCTCATAGTTTTCCGCATCGATTTCGGTAAGCCCTAACCCGTTCATGTAACCAGCATCCTCATCCCTCGTGACCCCAAACAGGTCATCTAGTGCCCCTTGCGGCCGTCCCTTTCCATGCTCGTCCAATAATCCGCAAAGATAGTCGGCAATTAAGGTTCCACCGTCCTTGACAAAGCATCTCAGAGCCTGAGCCTCACGATCCGAGAGGCAAATGGTCTTGGGCAGAATGATCACCTTGAACCTCTCATAGAGATCTGCAGCTCCTTCCTGGATATCCAGGTAGCTGACAAAATCGTATTGGAATCCAAGATCCTCTAAGACCTTACACCACACCTTGCGAAGCAGTCCTTTCGTCTGGTTCTCATCATCGATAGAGCCTTTGCGATTCACCCAAGTACTTCCATGGGTTATGGCGTCCATGGCCCAACCCGCTTGAATACTGGGATGGGAGTAATAGATGCCGATAGGGTCTGGATCGAATACCGTCTCTGGATCTACGATTGACTCGCTAACAGAGCCTTGTATTTCTTTGAATGTATCTCTATTGGCGATGATAAAGGGGGCAATGTCGTATTGTTGGGATCGAAACCAACCCTCAGGCCATGCAATTACAGCTTGATTACCGTGAAGCATATAATACCAGAGAAACCAGGAATCCAGTTTCGGGTTTTTGGTTGAAAAGAAGGTCTGCATCCGAGGCCTGCGATCTTGGTTCCAGAATGATCTCAGGATCTCATTGGCGCCATTGATATCATAGGCCTCCATCCACTGCACGGCGCGACTGAGCATCGCATAATCATAGCCTCCCCAGGGTCCCGGTCCCTGGCCACCGACAAAACCTGCCGGAACTCCAGAATCAATGCTTTTTGCGTAGCGGGTGAGTTCTGCAAGGACCGCTGCAAACTGAAAATCCATAAAATGCCTGAAATCCATCCAAGGGGAGAGGTTCCACTTTGAAAGGGGAGGGGAATGGTTCCTTATACGGACCTCTTCAAAGCTTTGGGGCATAACCTCATCAAACCTTTTGAAATGGGTCTCCCACTGAGCGTTGAGCCTGGATATGGTGTCATATTTGTGTTTCAACCATCTTCTAAACCACGAAAGGGATTTTGGATGAATATCAACGTCACAGGGCGTACTCAAACGTCCGAGGGAGATCTCGTCATCAAAGGCATAGGCCAAAACAAAACCGTTCTTGGTGGTGCCAATGTTGCGCGCGATATGTTGTTTGATTTGTGAGATAGTCTTTGGGTCGGCCAAGCTGTGTGGGCGGGTTACGAGACCACATTTTCCGGTGACTGCTTTGACATCGCTGCTCTTCAAATAAAGAAAGCCCTTGTCTGCGGCGTGATCCACATAGTAGGGAAATCGTTCCTTCATGGAAAATTCGACTATCTTATCCTTGCCTGCGCCGCGATCAATGTGAAATCCGCCCAATCCCGCTCGCTGGTACAAACCGATGTCTTTGAGAACTGAGGTTTTGTATTGCCACACCAAAATCCTGAATTGGTTCCACTCAGGTCTTGTTGTGATGGCATGCACCTTACGTAGGGGACCGACCCTTTGGATCTCTGCAAAGGCGAAAAGAGACCCTGCCAAAACTATTCCCAAGCCAAGTAGGATGAGCAGACAATGTTTCAACGTACGGCTTTTTGACATGTCAATTCTGCGTCGAGCGAAGCAAGTTTCTCGCGCCATGTGCCTTAAGGGGAAGGGCTTGAGCCTGCGGCATCTTTTTTGAGTTTTGGTCGGCTATTCTTGAAGGGGGAGTAAAGGGGATCTCCGATCAAGACCATTTTCCACGACAAGAACGGATTAGACAAGGCATAGCATTCGGCCAATGTCAACTTCCCTTGAATCAACAGCCCGAAAAACATCTCCGGGACAGGAAAGGCTTGCACATACGGTTCACCAACAGGCCCGAGTGTGGCCGCTATTCCTTTTTCCAGCATCATCTTGCACCAGACTTGGCTTTTTCCCCTCTTCAAAGTCTTGCACTCCGCACTTGCTATGTGAAATCCGACTGAACCGGGTTGCCATGTAAAAGCGTCCACATAACGAGCATAGCTGTACCACCCAGAATATAAGCCGGCTTCAGGGCATTCACCCGGCTTGAAAAGTTCTTTTCGATCATCAATGACTACGGGCATAACATTGCTTTTTTTGACACGATTTGCGGCAAGGTGGATTGACTTGTCATAAAGAGCACCGCCGGAAACCTTCTTATTGCTTGGAGCAGGCCATCTTGCGTCAAAATAGGCTGTGCCTTTGAGTCCCGATTTTTCTGCTGCAATACTGTCGTCAATAATTTTTCTTATAATCTTGTCAGACGGGCCGTCCAGGCGAGAAACCATCAATACATTACGCGGCACATTTTCAATCCTTTTACCTCGATAGCCAAGGAAATAGCGGTTGGGGACCCACCGGGATAGAGAATAGTTTTTCTCCAGAACCAGAGCGATCTCAGAATCAAGCGAAGCTCCCTGATCACTTTTTTTCAAAACAGAAATGCGCTTCTTGATACTTTCTATTTCCCTCTTAACCTTTTTTGATCGCTCCTCTTCACCGTCCTTTATATCCTTTAAGTCCCTATTCAAATTCTCTCGCCGCTTCTCTATCTTCTCAACCTCCCCTCTCTCCTCTGCATTCATCTCCGGTGACACCACTTTAAGGGGAAGACCATACATAATTACAAGACAGCGAATAAACCTGAACGGATCTTTGTCTTTGAGATATCTTCGAACCCGAGGAACCACCTTCTTTTCGTAATCCTCGCGGCTACACCATTCTTTATCAGTAATCCACAGTTGCAGGAGATGGCCTTCCGGAATGCTTCTCGTTTTCGACAAGACCGTGGAACAGACCTTATATTATGAAGGTATATTACTACATAAAGGCAAAGAGGAATTTGAAAAGATGGACCTAGCTAGTTGTAGATTTTAGATTTATATTCGGAGGGTATCTCCTCCATATCTCTTTTATTGGACCTACGCATGTACAAGGCACCAAATACACTGACTCTTCTTAAGCTTTCTCTATGTTGAGTGTGAAGGTATTTCCCTACACGTAGATCACGCCAGATGCAAAGCCAAAGTTAAGCAAAGCTGGTTTGAGATGGAACTGGCAGGTCTGACGAATCACGGAGTTTGAGACACAGATTACTGGCAGGAAAGTGATATTTGAAGATGGCCGCAGATGTTCGTGACTGAGAAAGATTCGGCAGCGCAGCTAAGTCAATATAGTCAAGGATGACCCAAGTTTTACATGGTCCTACCCCAAAGTCCCACCTTTCCCCCTATGTTTTGCGGCCAGCCTCGACAGGTCCCCCACAATTTTCTCCTTGACAATCTGTACAGAATATGGCATTTTAATGCATCTTTGTACAACTTAGGGGGTGTTGCCATGGAAAACCCGTTATCAAAAATGAAGGTCAGTGAGGCTCGATCCAAGCTGACCCATCTGGACAAGCTGTTAAAGCCTGGTGAAGCCTTGCAAATTAACAAGAGAGGTAAGGCTTATGCCCGCATTGAGTTAATAGGAGAAATGGATCGTTATGATAGAATTTTGAACTCTATTAGTAGCCTGCCGGAACCAAAAGGAAGATTGCGGGCAGTAGCTCAGAAGTATAAGTCTATCTTGTACGGGAAGAAATAATGCAAACGCTAAAAGGCTTCAACGCAGTCTACTGCGATGCCAGTTTCTTTATCGCCCTGTTTTCAAAGAAGGACACAAAACACAAGCGTGCCTTAGAACTCTTCAAACAGATCAAGGAAAACCGAATCACAATCCATACATGTTGGTTCATTATCTCCGAGGCCATGACTGTTCTTCTCTATCAATATGGTTACACTGAGGCGCTGACTTTCAATCAATCAATTGATCTTTATAGAATTTTTCATTCCACGGAAAGCCAACACCATCAGGCCATTGCCTTATTCAATCTTTTTGGCAAAGACAGAAAGATTTCTTTTGTGGATGCCCTCTCGCGTGTCCTTATTACCGGGGAACTCAAGAACATGCCGGCCCTGTCTTTTGATCAAGATTTTAAAGCGCTGGGCTTAACGACTATCTCCTGAATAGCTATCCCGACACAATTAATCCAATTTGCCCAAAGGGCAGCGAAGCTTTTGTCTTGCTGTTCTCCCGTTAAATGCTTGTCCTGTTAAACGTCAGACCTATTCAACCGGGGCGATAGCATATTTAACCGGGGTCAACAGCAAGACAAAAAACATTTTTATCTCCGAGCTCTCTGCATCGCTGTGTGAGATAATCTGTCTGCACCGGTCTACGTGTGTCTGCGGCCAATTTATCTTTATCCAAAAATTACCCAAAAGTGCTTTGAGGTGAAATGGGTAAGATCTGTGCCGGGCCGCAAATGATGGGGGATTCCCCATCCAGCCGCCAGGAAACTTTTAAATGACAAATAAAGATGTGACCCCGAGGGGCCCACCCCCCTCAAATTTCTTATGCTGTGCCTGAAGGGCTTTCCCTACAATTATCTTGGCCTCATCTCTCTTTTTGTAAAGAGTGTAGACGCGACCCCCGTGGTTTTCCTTAAACGCCCAAGGGAGATCTCGTCATCAAAAGCATAGGCCAAAACAAAACCGTTCTTGGTGGTGCCAATGTTGCGCACGATATGTTTTTTGATTTGTGAGATAGTTTGAGGATCGGCCAAACTGTGTGGACGGGTTGCCAGACCGCGTTTTCCGGTGACTGCTTTGACATCATTTCTCTGTAGATAGAGTAGGCCCTTGTCTGCGACATGGTCTACATAGTAGGGAAACCGTTCCTTCATGGAAAATTCGACGAGCTTATGCTTGCCTTTGCCACGATCAATGTGAAATCCGCCCACTCCCGCCCGTCGGTACAAATCGATATCTTTGAGAACCGATGTTTTGTATTGCCACACCAAAATCCTGAATTGGTTCCA
>JAFGFW010000176.1 GCA_016930875.1 Deltaproteobacteria bacterium
AAGGGTTTGGCTGTTCGCCAATTAAAGCGGTACGTGAGCTGGGTTTAAAACGTCGTGAGACAGTTTGGTCCCTATCTTTCGTGGGCGCAGGATATTTGAGAGGATCTGTCCCTAGTACGAGAGGACCGGGATGGACGAACCTCTGGTGGTCCAGTTGTCGCGCCAGCGGCATAGCTGGGTAGCTATGTTCGGAAGGGATAACCGCTGAAAGCATCTAAGCGGGAAACCCACCTCAAGATTAGATATCCCTTTCCCGTGGAAACACGGGAAACTGAAGGCCCCTTGTAGACTACAAGGTTGATAGGCCAGGGGTGTAAGTCCAGTAATGGATTTAGCTTACTGGTACTAATAGGCCGTGCGGCTTGACCATAACTTACCACATGCAAATCTATGAGTGAACGCTTTAACCTGTGCATATCCAAATTAAAAATGATTTAGGAGATATCAAAGTTTTTCGGTGGCCATAGCGAAGAGGAAACACCCGTTCCCATTCCGAACACGGAAGTTAAGCTCTTCAGCGCCGATGGTACTGCTCGGGCAGCCGGGTGGGAGAGTAGGTCGCCGCCGGAATTTTTTAGAGGCCCGGACGAATTTATCGTCCGGGCTTTTTTTTGCAGCAAGCTTCTCTAACCCTACTCGCAGCAGGGCACAGTCTGCCTGCACGCACCCATGAAGTGGAAACATTGACGACACTGTTGCAGTGATGATTTTGCCCCTGAAAATGGCCTTTTAGGTCGTCAAATCACCTGTTTTTGGGATGTTTATCCTTGAAGATCAAGGGGATAGCTTGGTCCGACCCCAAGTTGACCCAAGTTGACCAACTTGGTTGGCCCGAGACGTTTGTTTTATCGAATATCCAGAGCCGGGCTCCACGATAACGGGATCAAGCCCTAAGGGCTCGCGTGCTTTTCCAGATAGGACCGAATCGTGGAATACATCTCCAATACCTTTGCCGACTGAGGCAGGGCGTCGCGGATCATTTCCATGAAGCCCCTTTCGCGAATGATCTCAAATGTCCGCGGAAAGTTCACATCATAAATCCAAGCCATTTGAAGGACCTTGAAATCATTCAGTGTCTTCATGGAATGTATCTTGACAATCCTTCCTGCCATCAAATCCGCGTATACTTCGTCCGAGATCTCCGGGGTATCTGGCAAGCCGAGTTCTATGGTCGCGTTCCTCAACCCGTTTTCCCTCTGATAATAATCAGTAACGACCCGCCAGATGTCCACTTTGTCGGCATCGCGGAGCAGTTTCGTAAAGAATAGTAGACGCTCGTTGGGCTTTTCTTCCGGGAGATCCAGACGGTTGTGATACGAGATGACGCTGAGGATCAGTTCACGTTCTGATTGCTTGAGCCCCTCTAACACATCGTGTTTGCGGAGGATCTTGACGCCAAGCTCGGCATGGTTTTCAGACCTGTGATCGGAAAATGTACCATAGCGGGCATACTGTTCAAATCGGCCCACATCGTGAAAAAGGGCTATGATTTCCGCCAGGCAAAGCTCTTCACGATTCAGACGCAAGCTCCTGCCGATATCCAGGATCTCCGTGCAAACTCGTCTCGTATGCTCATCTTTCAGGTCTATGTTTCTGTCATGTTCCGGGTTTCCGGATTGAAATGTCTGCACATAATCTGAAAACCACGCTCTCAGCGCCGATACTGTTTCTTGATTGATCATCCTCTCTTCGCCTCTGCATTTCCGGGGTTTCACCTAATTCAGACAACATATTCAGACCATTTATGAAATGATGGACTCGCAATCACAGGCGAGGAATCTCGCTCGTCGCAATGACTGGAAAGAACTTCTTACGAGACCATCAGATTTTAGTTTGTGTAACTGTCTGAGTCTATTTTTCAATTCCGTATAGAACCATATAGATTATCAGATTTCAGGCTTCAATACCACCGCTGAATTGCCAGCCGGATACCTATTCTCCTTGCCCATGCTGTCGTTTTGGTGGCTTGGCGCCAGAGAAGGGACAGAATGTCAATACAGCGAGACTCCGAGATTCCTCTCCAAGCCGACATAACCCATTGACAAAAATAGTGTTTCCTGATAGTTACCAGTGAAAATCCACGCCAATTCACGTTAACCCTAACCAGGAAGGTGTCATGAACTGAATGCCAAGACCACATTTCTCGTGGGAACAGCCGCGTTTGTGCGCTTCGTGCTGAAGAGGCATTGAAAAAGGCTGGAGCCCGAGCGATTGCTGATCACAAGCGCACCGGAGATCCAATCGTGGTCTGGGATGGCAGCGCGGTCAAGATCCCTGCTGAGCAGATTGAAATTCGTGAGCCAGGGCCGCAATATTTTGTAGGCCTGGCGGGGTTGATCAAAGCGTTGATGCCATTGATGGGGAGGTCCGGAAAAAAGAAACAGTAGACAAAAAATTCACCAATATTTTGCCGGGAGGCTAACCGGATATGAGGGGTTGGATATAACCGTGGAATACCAGAGGCGCCCGCAGGGCAGGGGAGTTTGGCCGATCTTGCCGCTCGGGCGGCAGGACATGTTGAGCAGATTTTCCCACCCAGAAAATCTGGTCAAAAAACTCTGAGGCTCTGTGAGCTCTGTGAGAGATGTTCGTTTGTGCGTCTGCGTGGGCTTGCAAGTTGGGTTGGCAAAAGAGGAGGGGTACATATGGGTTCACAGCAAGTAGAGGTCGGCTTGAAAAAAGCGATGTATGAGGAGATGGCGCTGATACGAAGATTCGAAGAAAAGCTGATCGAACTTTCTCAGGAAAAAGGAAAACTGGTCGGTATGCAAATCCTTGCCTACGGTCAAGAAGCCGTGTCCGTTGGAATTGTCAAGGCTCTCGAACCGGATGATGTCATTGTGAGTAATCACAGAAGTCATGGCCACTTATTGGCCAAAGGGGCAGATCCTAAATACCTTATGGCAGAGATTATGGGTAAGGCAACCGGTGTCAATAAGGGCAAGTCCGGAACCCTTCATATGTCTGTGCCCGAGGTGAATGCTTTGATGACAACGACGATCGTCGGAGGCGGGCCGCCTTTGGCCGTGGGGGCAGCCTTTGCCCAACAGTACCGAGGCACGTCAAATATCACCGTGGTTTTCTTTGGCGATGGCGCTGCTGCAGAAGGCAGTGTTCATGAGGCCATGAACCTGGCTGCGCTCTGGAAACTTCCTGTTCTATTTGTTTGCGAAAACAACTGTTGGGCAGGCGCTCAAAGCCTCTCTGAGCATTGTTGCTTGATGGATATTACCCGACGTGCCGTGGGGTACGGGATGCCGGGTGAGTTGGTGGACGGCAATGACGTAGAAAAAGTATTCACGCTTGCGAAAGAAATGGTGTCGCGCTGCCGCAACAGTCAGGGGCCGGTCCTCATTGAAGCCAAGACTTACAGAATCCGCGGCCACGGGGAGCACGATCACCAGCACTATGTGGATAAGAAAGAACTGGAAGCGTGGGCCCGATTGTGTCCCGTCAGGTGCCTGAGGGAGCGTATGCTGGCAGACGGTCTGGTCACAGAAGGAGAGATTCAGGTCATGGACAGACAGATAGAGGCAAAGGTTGACGAGGCGGTCAGATTTGCAAGCGACAGCCCGTACCCGTTGCCCGAAGAGGCTTTGCAGGATCTTTGGGTGGAAGATGGTATCCCCCAACAAGTTGCACAGTAGAGGAGGTCATTCATGGCAGTTTTATCATTTGGCCAGGCACTGAAAGATGCCCTCGATGTGGCCATGAGCAAAGATGACAGCGTTTTCATCGCGGGTGAGGGTGTTGGGGTATCCATCCATTATGATCCCAACTTGCCAACACACGGTCTCCTGGAAAAATACGGCCGGAAACGGGTAAAGGACACGCCGGTGAGCGAGGCAGCCATCGCTGGTCTGGGCGTGGGCGCCTCAGCGCTCGGCCTGCGACCTGTGGTTGAAATCATGTTTTTTCCCTTTATCACACTGGCTGCGGACATGCTGGTAAATCATGCTGCTAAGTTGAGGTATTTGAGCGGGGGAAAGTCTGCCTTCCCACTTACGGTAAGAGTCAAGGCCGGTGTGAGTTTTGCTGCTGGTTGCCAGCATTCGCATAATCTGGAGGCATGGCTTGCGCACAGTCCGGGATTGAGGGTCGTTTTCCCCTCCACAGCGGCGGATGCAAAAGGCTTATTGTTGAGCGCAATATTCGACCCGAACCCGGTGATTGTAATCGAAGAAATGCTGCTTTACTGGATGAAGGGGGAAGTCCCGGACGGGGACCACAGGATACCCATCGGAAAAGCCCGGGTAGTCATCCCTGGTAAGGATTGCACGGTTGTCAGCTACGGCGGAGCTGTCTACACGGCCCTGGAAGCGGCGAAGACCCTGTCAGAGGAAGGGATTTCCACGGAAGTAATAGACTTAAGAAGTCTGGTTCCCCTTGATAAGGCTTGCTTACTGGATTCAGTCAGAAGAACCGGCAGGCTTGTTGTCCTACACGATGCCACCAAGTTTGGTGGATTCGGAGCCGAGATATCGGCCATCGTTGCCGAGGAGGCGTTTGATGTGCTCAAGGCGCCTATCAAGCGCGTTGCGGCCCCAGATATTCCCGTACCTGTTTCACCACCTCAGGAAATGTTTAATAAACCGAGCCCTGAAACGGTGATAGCGGCTGTGCGGGCAACGGTGGGAAAAGGGTAAGGGGTCGCCCTCCTATAACTGACCCCCAAAACACACGCTGTTTTTTACAGAACCCTTCCAGTGGTGGATGCGGGAGAGCTGGTCGGAATCGTGGGAAAAGAGGATGTCCTGAAAACGTTTGTGTCCCTCGCCTGAAGATTTCGCATGAGAGTTATGCAACATAGTGAATAACGTCCCGTATCTTCCCCAGCCCTCAAAACCATCCTGCGATGGACATAAGCAGGCAGTTACAGCTCGAAATCATTGACATTTCAAATGATAAGGATATATAAACAAAAACCCCCTGCAGGGTTTCCCGCTCCTCCTGCTCGCGGGATATGAGCCCGGTTATTTCACGAGCCAAGGTTGCCGCTCAAGCTCCATTTCTCTGTCAGGAGGGGTGGGGCTTTTTTGTTCTTTTCCTATTGAGAACTGTAAAACAAAATGGCGCCCGCAAACTCATGAAGTTTCAAAAGGCCTAAAAAGTGACAATAAAATACAATGGTTGTAGAGTTATTTGCTTATTTATGGACGTTCCGGTTGTCCTTACATTAGACAGGATTTACAGGATGGACCGGATTGAGTTTCTGCCTTCCACCCTCCCTTCTCATTTCTCTTGACATGAATATGTAAATTGCGTAAAATGTGATTATCAAATATTACAAGGGGGGTGTCAGCTTATGGAAAAGCATATAACGGCTACTCAAGCTGTGAGAGACTTCTCAGAACTGTTAAATAGAATAAAATTTAAGGGGGACCGCTATATTATAGAAAGAAGCGGAAAACCGGTAGCACAAATGGAGCCTGTAAGAGAGGCAAAGAAGGCAAAAACGCTAAAGGAGCTTAAATCCTTACTCAAAGAACTTCCCAGGCTGGATGAAGAGCTGGATGCCTTTGCAGCGGACCTTGAAGGTATACGGAAAGACCAACCGCCCCTACCAGAGGAGGGCATGTGGGAATAATGCTTGATACGAGCCTTCTTATCCAGGCAGAGAGAGGGCATTTTGACATAGACAGATTTATAAGAGGCAGGGAGGAAGAACCTTTTGGCCTGAGTGTTATCACGGTTGCTGAGCTTCTTCATGGCGTCCATAGGGCGGATTCATCAAAGAGACGCCTGAAAAGGAGTGCCTACGTGGAAAAGGTCATCGAATGGTTTCCAGTATATCCTTTTGACATCCTGACGGCGAGAATCTATGCAGATATATGGGCTTATTTGCGCAGGAAGGGCATTCAGATTGGCGCCCACGATCTTATGATTGGCTCTACGGCCCTTGCCCTTGGTTTTTCAGTGGCAACTTTCGATAAAAGACATTTTCAGAGGATTGAAGGGCTTAAAATGGAAATATTAATTGCCTAAGACAGGATTTACAGGATGAACAGGATATAACATTTTTTGATCTTTCCGCCCAGGCGGAGTGCGTTTCTCCCTTCCATCCCTCCGGGCCGGAGGCCGGGAATGGACAAAGGCAAGAAAATCCTGATGATCCTGTTAATCCTGTCAGAAAAATATTCATGCCTGCTGTTTTTCAAGATGATTGAGGAGAAGTTGGAGACGCTTTTGGAGTGATGATTTTGCCCTTGAAAATGGCCTTTTAAGTCGTCAAATCACCTGTTGTTGGTAAATATTCGGTGAACTCTTAAATTTTGCTGGACACAGCTTTTCAATTTTGGTATACGCGGAGACATGTCGTGTCATTACTCAC
>JAFGFW010000177.1 GCA_016930875.1 Deltaproteobacteria bacterium
AAAGAACGACTCGAGAACATTTGCGGCATAACGTACCCGCAAATATTTGTAAAAAAACTCTTGACTTTTACCGGAACAACTAAAATTAATGAATGTTGCCATCTTAGAAATCTCGTGCTGAGATGCGGTGCGTCTGTCTTATACTCCACAAGCCATGAGCGGATAAGACTCGTTTATCGAAATTGACCCGCCAAAAGCGAACCACAAGGCATTTTAGGCATTCATGAGCTTGCGAACGCCCGGCCCCCTTCAAGGGCGCAAATCAAGGCCACGTCCTCTGGGCGTGGGTTCTTTACTCATCATTGACCAATGACCAACATCTCCCTGGACGAATTGGCAGATCTGTATATTGACTATGCGGTAGTGGAAAAGGGGCTTTCCAACAATACGATTGCCTCTTACACTGCAGATTTGGCCCTTTATCTCGATTTTCTCAGGGCAAATGGCGTTAGCCGTATTTCCGATTCTGATACAGCCCTTGTCCTAAGGCACCTAATCGCATTGAGGGATATGGGTCTTGCCTCCAGGAGCCGCGCAAGACACCTGGTTACTATTCGAGGGTTTTACCGGTTCCTGGTCCTGGAAAAAATACTGGAATCCAACCCCGCAAAAATGGTGGATCTTCCAAAGGCAGGCCGAAAACTCCCTGAAGTATTGAGGATAGAGGACGTGACACGGCTTGTGGATGCCCCTGATCCTTCAAGGCCTTTGGGTTTACGCGATGCGGCCATGCTGGAACTCCTTTATGCGGCAGGTCTCAGGGTCTCTGAGTTGGTTACGGTCGGCGTTATCGATGTTAATCTGGAAGCCTGCTTTGTTCGGGTCCTGGGCAAAGGGTCAAAAGAACGGGTAGTGCCCTTTGGGCAAGCAGCAAGGGAAAAACTTGACCTGTACCTCACATCAGCGCGCACTGCCCTTTTAAAGGGAAGGACAAGCCCCTTTCTTTTTGTAACGCGCTCAGCAAGGCCTTTGACCCGCCAGGGCTTCTGGAAGATCCTCAAACAAACTGCCCGCAAGGCGGGAATCTCCGCCAATATCACCCCCCATACGCTTCGCCATTCCTTTGCAAGTCACCTCTTGGAACGAGGGGCTGATCTAAGATCTGTCCAGGTCATGCTCGGTCATGTGGACATCAGTACGACTCAAATTTACACACACGTGGCAGTGGAAAAGCTGAAGGCCGTACACACCCAGTATCATCCCAGAGGGTAGGAGGTACCCACTTAACTACGTTGGCAAAGTCGAGTTGACGTGATAGCATAAATTATTTGTTTCTTGATTTGCTACAAAACTGTTCTATTGAGTGGCAAAGCCGCGTTTCATAAAATCGCGGAGCGATTTTATCTTATGTTCGAATCAGTTAGGCAGATCTCTGAAGGCTTTGGCTTTCATGTAAGGGGAATTCGGTTTGCCTTGCGGAACCTCTCCTTTCTGGGTCTTTGTACGTTCCCTTTTCTCATGACTTTAACCCTGTATGTCCTAGGCTTCTACATCTTTACACTCTATGCTGACGATCTGTTACACCTCGCCTGGCATATTGAAGCGGGCGAGCAGTCCAAGTATATTGGGTGGCTTTACTGGGCCTATATGCACATCGTCAAGTTTTTTCTTTACGTTCTTGTCCTGGTTCTCATGTTTTACACCTTCATCATATTCTCCAACATCCTGGCCTCGCCGGTTTACGACCATATTAGTGCGAAGTACGAGCAGACCTGCTGCCAACATGCCCCTGAAGGGCAAGCACCATCTTCTTCAAGGGGAATGTTTGCAATAGTGAAAGAAGAACTCAAGAAAGCTGTACTTATGTTGGCCATCCCTTTGCCTCTTTTATTCATCCCCGTAATTGGCGCTTTCTTGGGCTTTGTCGTTGCCGCGGTTTTTATTGCATGGGATTATGTGGATTTTTCCCTTTCAAGAGACCAACCTCTCCTCAAAGACCGGATAAGAGCAGTGTGGCGCCATAAGTTTTTCTTGTTTGGGTTTGGGTGTCCCCTTCTAATCCCTTTGCTGGGGCTGATGATCCTTCCATTTGCGATTCTGAGTGGAACAAAACTCTATTTTGATAAGATGAAAGGGGGAACCAGTGGTTCCGGAATTCCGATTGATTGAAACCTTATCTGATCTAAGTTCCCTCAGCAAACAACTGGCCGGAGAAGAGGTTTTGGCCGTCGATATTGAGGCAGATTCATTACATCACTATTTTCCAAAGGTGTGCCTTATCCAGATATCTACGGATCATTACACCTTTGTGATCGACCCCCTTGCGATACAAACCATGGATGTCTTGCAACCTCTCTTTACCACGGACGGAATAAAAAAAATATTACACGGCGCTGATTACGATCTACGTTCCATTTTCCGCGATTTTGCCATCAAAGTAAACAATGTCTTTGACACCATGGTGGCCTCACAATTCATAGGAGAAAAGGAGGTAGGCCTTGCCGCTGTACTCAACAAGCGTTTTGGTATCCATTTAATCAAAAAGTATCAACGGGCCAACTGGTCAAAAAGACCACTGAGCCAAGACATGCTTCTCTATGCAGCCCATGACACAGCGCACCTCATTAGGCTTTATCGCGAATTAGAACTGGAATTGAAATCCAAAGGAAGACTAAGTTGGGTGATAGAAGAAGGTAAACTTCTCTCACTTCAATGTGCCATGGGTGTCAAGGCTAACTCGGCTTTCGGGCCGGCCAATGAACAAACTTGTTCTTCCTCGCCTCGTCAGTTGAGGGAAACGCCACTGTTTAAACGGTTCAAAGGAGCAGGCAAGATGACGCAGAGGGATCTGGCCATCCTTGAAGGAGTGCTAGTCTTCCGTGAAGGCAAGGCCATGCAACAAACAGGCCGCCCTTCAAACTATTTGGGAATCAAGTGATAAATGAACTGGTCAAGACAAAACCCACTGAGTATTCAGCCTTAATGAAGACACCTGGGCTCCCGGCCGATTTCATGAGACGCTATGCAAAAGGCGTGTTAGGGGCCATCAAGAGTGGTCTTGCAATGTCTGAGGACCGCTTGCCATCTTATCCCAGACCCCCACGTCCTCCTCGCAATCCAGAAAAACAAGCCCGCTTAAAGCGTCTGAAAAACTGGCGCGACAAAAAGGCAAGAGAACTCGAAATGGAATCAGGTCTGGTTTGCAACAATCTGTTGCTTGATGCGCTCGCGGAAGGCAACCCAAAGGACACAGATGGCCTGAAGGCAATACCTGGCATGAAAGTATGGCAAAGGGAGACATTGGGACAAGAGATCGTCCAGGTGCTCCGCGCTGCCACGCAGAGTTGACACAGGCTACTGCTATTGTTAACATACGACATGCCTGTTTACGAATATACAGCCCTTGACACGTCCGGTAAAAGCTCGAACGGCATCATAGATGCCGATAGCCCAGTGGCCGCTCGCCAGAAGCTCAGAGGTTCGGGAATGTTTCCTGTGGAGGTGAAAGAGTCTGCCTCGGCTTCCGTGCCCACGGGTCTTTCCTCCGGTCCGGTTTCAGTCTCCGGAGTCTTCAAAAGGGTCAAAGCGGGGGAAGTCTCTGTCATGACGAGACAACTTTCCATACTCCTGGCGGCCGGCGTTCCCCTGGTGGGAGCCCTGGATGCCTTATTATCCCAGATTGTAAACCCGTTGCTGAAAAAAAACCTGGCCCAAATCAAGGAATCCGTCAACGAAGGAAACAGCCTTGCATTTTCTATCTCTCAACATCCCAGGTTGTTTTCAAACATCTATGTGAATATGGTCCGGGCCGGGGAGGCTTCTGGATCCCTTGACGTGGTGCTGGCTCGCCTGGCAGAATATGGCGAACGTCAAGAGACGCTGAGAGGGCGTTTCAAGGCCGCTTTGGCTTACCCCGTCTTTATGTGTCTTATCGGAAGCCTTGTCCTGTTTTTTCTGATTACCTTTATTGTGCCGAATATCACTCAAGTCTTCAGTGAGATGCATCACACCCTGCCGCTGCCTACCGTAGCGCTGATCTGCCTCAGCTCCTTTCTCAAGTCGTTCTGGTGGGCTGTCGTGTTGGCCGGGGTGGGCGCTGTTATTGCGGTCAAACAGCTCATTAAGACATCAAGGGGTCGCTATGTTCTGGACAAGATCAAGCTCAAAATTCCTGTTCTTGGAAACGTCAACCAAAAGATCGCTCTGGCCCGATTTGCCCGGACCCTTGGGACATTGCTCGAAAGCGGCGTTCCTCTTCTTACTGCCCTTGATATCGTCAAAAACATAGTCAATAACATATTGATTGCTGAAGACATCGATAACGCTACCGAAGAAATTGAGTCAGGAAAGAGCTTGGCTATGCCCCTCAGGCGAAGCCAGTGGTTTCCTCCTATTGCCGTGCAGATGATATCAGTGGGCGAGCAGAGTGGAGAACTTGAGGCGATGCTGCAAAAAATCGCCGACACATATGAAAAAGATGTGGAATCTCAAATCATGGCTATGACTTCCATGCTGGAACCTGTCATGATCCTGACAATGGGACTCGTAGTCGGGTTTATCGTGATTTCCATACTGCTTCCGATTTTTGAAATGAACCAGATGATAAGATAGCTTCCCTTTGTGAAGCTATCTTATATAACGTGGCTACGCCACTTTGACGGACTCGCAAGAAGTCCGCAAACAGACGGCATGGCAATCCGCCTCAGGCGGACCACTTTAACCAGAAAAGGAGTTGGTAATGCTATGAAAGGGAAAACCTTGTTCTTTAGAGCGGCAAAGCCGCGATTTATGAAATTTTGGACAAAGCGTCCAAAATTTCATCCAGGTTTTACGCTGATCGAGCTCATGGTGGTCATCGTAATCCTGGGTATTCTGGCGGGCCTCATCATCCCGAGGATCATGGGAAGGCCTGAAGAAGCCAGACGCATGAAGGCGCGAGTCCAGATGGAAAGCATCGAAACAGCGCTCAAGCTATACAAGCTTGACAATGGATCTTATCCTACCACCGAGCAAGGTCTTCACGCCCTGGTGGAAGGCCCCGAGGTCGGAGAACTCGCCAAGCACTGGCGCAAGGGAGGTTACCTGGAAAAGGGCAAGGTGCCGAAGGACCCCTGGGGTAACGAGTTCGTGTATCTCTCACCCGGCGTCAACGGCGACTTTGACCTTATCTCATACGGCAAAGACGGACAACCTGGCGGTGAAGACGAAAATGCGGATATTAACAACTGGGAACTGGAGGAATAGTCTCCGTCTAATGGAATGCCATTCCAATGGGACCCTTCGCCGCATGCTCCGCAAGACCAGAGCTTACACCCTCATTGAACTGACTGTAGTTGTCTTTTTGATTGGCATTATGCTTGCGCTGGCCGTGCCGCGAGTACAATATGCCCTGTTGTCAGATGACTTGAAGGCCGCCACCCGTCGCATTGTCGGCGCAGTGAGGACATTGAGGGACAAAGCGATTCGAGAACAAAGGACTTGTAAGCTTCATTTTGACATCGAATCGAGTCGATTCTGGGAAGAGCAGGATTCAATGACCATCGAAGAACGGGCAGAGGCTCGCCAGAATGCTTCCAGGTTGCCGGGAAGCATTCGTATCCTTGATGTTTGCTACAGAGGCGCCGGCAAAAAGGACGTGGGTGACACGGTCATCCACTTCAACAGAAAGGGATACGTCGAACCGGCAATGATCCACCTGGGAGACAAGGCCGGCAGAGCCAGCACCGTCGTTTTGAGCCCTTTTCTGGGGACAATAAAGACCTACGACAAATATGTGGAAGATGGAAGCGTTTTGTGAATGCCTAAAATGAACTAAAGTTTGTTTTTGTTTGTTGGTTTAATTAGAATGACACATACACTGGATTTGATTTTTTACGAAGCTCTCATGATTGATGAATGATAAATGCACAATGGTAAATAACAAATCCTGCGGATTCACGCTCTTGGAAGTGATGATTGCCGTGGCCATCATAGCTATAGCCTTGGTGGCTGCCCTTGGTTCTCAGTCCCAAAGCGTGTCTCTGGCCAGTGAAGCCAAATTTGCCACTACGGCCGCCTTTCTGGCTCAGGGCAAAATGGCGGAACTCGAAACCCAAGATCTTGACGACCTGACCTCCGACGCAGGTGATTTCGGAGAGGATTTCCCTGGCTATCGCTGGGAGTCAGAGGTGGGTGACACTACTTCAGAGGGCCTTGAAAAGGCATCTGAGCATGTGAGGAAGATAGCCTTGACTGTCGGCTGGGTTAACAATGACAGATATCAATATCGTCTGGATTGCTTTCGGTTTGCTCCAAAAGCAGAGTAAGTTATCGCGCCGCAGAGGTTTTACCCTTCTGGAGGTTCTGATAGCTATTGTCATCCTGGCAACTGTGCTTTCTACGGTATTCGCCTCTTATACCGCAACATTTCGCATAATAGATGAAACCGAATCTCAGGCCGAGATCTACCAAATGGTCCGCATCGCTTTGGAAAGGATTGTCGAAGATCTGGAATCCGCCCTCTGCCCGCCTGGGAAGGCTGAGACATCAGAATCAGAAGATAAAGATCAATTGTTTGAATTTACAGGAGAAGACGAGGAGATAAGCGGCAGGAAAGCCGACGCATTACGTTTCTCGTCCAGAGCACACATTGAGTTTGGCGATGAGGACCAGCGTTGTGGAATAGCTGAGATAAGCTACTACGTGGATGAAGACGAGGAAGAAGGCTTTGTTCTTTATCGGAGCGACAGGCTGCAGTTGGAAGACGCCCCGGAAGAAGGTAAAGGCGGACTCCCGCTGTGTGAACGGCTGTCGTCAGTCGATTTCACCTATTATGACGCTGAAGGAGAGGAGTATGACAGCTGGGACCCGTCCTCCGAAGATGGGATACCGCATCGGGTTTCCATCTCTCTTGAGTTTGCCAACCCTGCAAATCCTGAGACTCCCCTGAAGTTTTTCACGAGTGTGGTGTTGCCGGCGAGCAAGTCGAAGGACAATAAGGAGTAATCATGAAAAACCCCCTGCTGAACAGCCGGGGCGTGGCGCTTATTCTGACAATCCTGATCGTGAGCCTGATTATTGCACTGACACTCCAGTTTAACAGGACCATGCGCACGCACGTGGCCTCAACCGGAAATATCGCACACGGTCTCAAGGCCCTATACGCTGCCAAATCAGGAATATCCTACAGTCTTGCCCTGTTGATGGAAGATTCCCGAGAAGTTGATACGTTGCTTGACCAGTGGGCTGTTGTGGATAGTCTTGACAGGGTTTCCGGCGCCTTGCGAGCACACTTTTCCTGTAACCAGTCTGAAACAAAAGAAAAAAAGCAATTAGTTAGTATCGAAGATCTGTCAGGCAAGATCCAGATTAACAGGTTGGTGGAGAACCATGAGTTAGAAAAGGTCTTCAAGAGGTTCTTGAAACTCGATGAATTTGGCCTTGATCAGGAGAGTATCAATGTTATTGTGGACAGCGTCATGGACTGGATAGACCAAGCGGATCAAGAAGACGACCTGGTGAGATTCTACGGCGCGGAAGACGATTACTATCAATCATTGGAAAGACCGTATCACTGCAAGAACGGGCCCCTGGATTCTCCTGGAGAACTCCTTCTTGTAAAGGGGATTACACCGGAGCTCTTTTCGAGGATCAAGCCGTATATAACCGTCTTTGGAGAGGATGGAAAAATCAACATCAATACAGCCGAGCCCATGGTGCTCATGTCCCTGCACGAGGACATGGACATGGGCATGGCCGAGCTGATGGTCGACCACAGGGACAATGCGGACGAGGACGCGCTCAGGTCAACAACATGGTATCATGATGCCGGCGTGCCAAAAGACATAAAGATTCCAAAAGAGATTATTGCCACAACCAGCAATCATTTCCGAATCACGGCTGACGGCTGTTTCGGGCATACCAAAAAACGGATCACAACTGCGTTAAAACGGGGAGACAAAGAGGATTTTCGGACCTTGTCCTGGAAAATCGAGTAATTCGGACTTTTTGCGAGACTATCATGCCTGACAAAATCCTGGGACTCGATATAGGGTATTCTTCCATCAAGGCAGTTCAGGTCAAGGGAGGCCTGAGGGGCTATCAGCTCACTGCCTGCGCTAGTGTTGAGATAAGTGAAGACGATGGGATTGAGGAGGGGCTCAATGCGCTTCTTGAGACCATCTCTTTTGACGGCGGAGGATGCGTCACATCATTTCCAGGTGAGCATGTGTCATTTCGCAACCTCAGTATGCCCTTCAAGGACAAAAAAAAGATCGCTCAGACGATCGGCTACGAACTCGAACCCATGCTTCCATTTTCAGTGGAAGCAATGACCACTGATTATGTGGTGACCGAGCATGCTGACCAAACCAGGGTTCTGTCCGCGTCAGTCCGTCAGGAGGCGCTTGAACAATATCTGGCTTCACTTGCAGCCCGAAACATTGATCCCGAGGTGGTGGAAATCAGTGGTGTTCCAACGGCCTTTCAACATGCAAAACAGGATCATGACCCTCCAGATGCCCTCTTTCTTGATATTGGCTCGGCCGTGACCTCAGCCGTTTTGTTTGTCAAGGGCGCTGTTGTCCTGGTCCGCTCATTTCATTTTGGCGGTCACTCAATAACGGAGGCGATTGCAAAATCAAGAAAAATCAGCGCCAACGAGGCAGAAAAACTAAAATGCGGAACTGATAACAACATCTTCGATGAAGTTGTAAAGCCCCCGGTTCAATCCTTTTGCCGAAAAATCCAAAACACCCTCCATGCCTTTCGGTGTGAGATAATGGAAGAGGCCTACCCTGAAAAGATCTTCTTGACCGGAGGCGGCGCATTGTATCCGGGCATGGCAGCGATGCTGCATGGTTTTCTTCAATTGCCGGTAGAACTGATTGACCTGGCGGCAAAGACGGGCCTGGAGATGGAAGGAACCGCTTCGGAGAATTGGAGTCCGCTCTTGATGAACGGGGCGCTTGCCCTTGCTCTTCGAGACACAAAAGGCAAAGACGGTTTTAACTTCAGGGTCGGTGAATTCAGAAAAAAGAGAAGATATGACCAATTCAGAAGTGAGATAAAGCGGATTGCCGTTTATGCGGCGATCATCCTTTTGGCCCTTGGGGGCGAGATCTTTGCCGACTATTATGTTGTGCAAAAACGTCACGACCATTTTCAAAAGGAAATTGGCTCCATCTTCAAGAATACCTTCCCTGATGTTAAACGCATTGTAGACCCGGTCCACCAGATGAAGGTGAAAATACGTGAAGCCAAGGAATCAATGCTGCTTCCAGCCGAGTCTTTGGTCCAGAGAGCGGTCGCGGATCTCTTAAGAGAAATCGCATTGCGTATTCCCAAGACAGCAGAGGTCGATGTCTCCAGTCTGGTTATTGATGAAGAGCGAATCCGTCTTAAGGGTCATACGGATACATTTAATACAGTAGACGAGGTCAAAAACGGATTGCAGGAGTCTGACTACTTCACGGATGTGGCAATCGGGTCTGCTCAGCTTGATCGCAGTGGAAACAGGGTGAGGTTTGAGTTAGTGATGGGACAAAAATGAAACAAATAAACATCAAACTCGCTCGGCGTGAGAAGATTATCGTTTCTGCAGGCGCCTGTTTTCTGGGGCTCTTTCTGTTGTTGCACTTTCTTGTCTTTCCTTTCTTTTCAAGCAGGTCGAAGTTGCACCGGAGTATTAAAGTCGATGAGCAGCGCTTGAAAGAGATCATGCTACTGAGCTCTGAGTTTAAGGCTCTTCAGGGAAGCTCCGGAGGCATGGGAAAAGCCCTTGCCGGAAGAGGAAAGGGCTTTACGCTTTTTTCACTCCTTGAGAAGCTGGCAAGCCAGGCGGGCCTCAAGGATCGCATTAAGTATATTAAGCCCTCCACGTCTCAGTCCAAAGGCAAGTACAAGATCTCATCTGTTGAGATGCAGTTTGAGAGTATTACCATGCGTCAGCTTTTTGACTATCTCTATCGGATCGAAGATCCCAAAAACATCATAAAAATCAAGAGGATCTCTATTAAGAAACACAAAGAAAAGTCCGGGCATGTGGATGCGACATTGCAGATTTCGACCGTTCAATTGGCTTGAAAAATGAGAAAATACAGGAAATTGGTCGGATACGGTCTTTTTGCTGCGATCGTAAGTGCCCTTTCTCTCTTTTTCTGTTTTCCCTCCGAAGCGGTTCGCCAGTACTTGGAAGGATCGGCGTACAACGTCGATCCTGCTTTCGCCTTGAAGATCAACGGAGTTCGACCGGTCCTCCCTTTTGGCCTGGAGCTGCAAAAGGCTGATTTGAGTCGCAAGGATCAGCCAGGAATTTCCCTTTTCAAAGCAGACAGTTTTGTGTTAAGGCCTAGCACGCGGATTCTGGTCCTCAAAAGGCCGGCCCTGAGATTTGACTGTAGGACCTACGGGGGAAGGATTAGAGGTGTCATTGCATTCAAAACGTTCACCTTAGGAGGGCCTTTTCAATCAGATATGGAGATGACGGGTATCCGTCTTGGCCAATATCCGCTGCTGAAAGAAAGGTTGAAAAGGGAGTGTACCGGCGTCTTGAGCGGTACGGTAACCTATGCAGGCAACCGAGAAAGCTTGCTCCAAGGTTCCGGCAAAGGGGACCTGTCAATCATAAATGGGAGTCTTAAGTTTTCCCAACCCTTTCTGGGTGTGGAATCCATGGATTTCGAGCGCATGGAGATCCGGATGGTCCTTGAAAATCAGAAGATTTCCGTGGCCCATTTTGATTGTAAGGGCAAGCAACTGGAAGGCACGGCATCGGGAACCATACATTTAAATACTATTATCCCAAGGAGCAGCCTGAACTTGAAGGTGGCGGTAAAGCCCGTGACCGACGTTTCTGGGAATAACGGGGGGCTTTTTGATCTGGCAAAGCTCCTTGGTCAGCGCTCAAAAGATGGAGTTTTCAACATAGGCATCCGTGGAACAATTGCCAAACCGCGTATCAACTTTATCTAGTGCCCATCCATAAACGGATCTTAAGACACTGGGCACTAGCGTCAGTTTCCAATTCAGACTAGGTGGGTTGGATCTATGTTGCTCAGTCGTTACTATACGCTTATTAATCTCTTGGTCTTAAGTGTGGTTATTTACTGCGGTGTGGACATTTTCTATACTTTCGCAGGTTCCAGATTCACCGAGGTAAAAGTGGAGCGGGTTACGACTGAACATATCGAGAAGACGACACGCCCGGGGAAAAGACCCTCTTCTGACCATTATAGCTCGGCTATCAACAGAGACCTGTTCGGAGTTGTCGAGGATTCTGTTGACAAATTCGGAGAGCTCAAGATGGAAGATCTTGAACCCACGGCCTTGAACATATCCCTCCTCGGCACAGTGAGCGGCGACCACGATAGCGCTGTGGCCGTTATCCAGGAAAAGGCCAAGAGAACGCAAGCCCTTTACAAGGAGGGCGATACAATCCAAAATGCCACAATCTCAAAGATCCTCAGGGGCAAGGTCATCCTGCGGGTTGGTGACAAGAATCAGATTCTGACAATGGAAGAAAAGTCCACATCATCCACACCAAGAACAAGACCAACGCCCGCTCGTGCCAGACCCGGGCCCGGTTCGACTATTACCCTAGATCGTGAAACAGTGGCGAATTCTCTTGAAAATATCGGCGACCTCCTCTCCCAGGTCCGTGTGCGACCTCATTACAAAAATGGTAAGGCAGACGGGCTGATGTTGAGCCAGGTGAAGCCCAATACCATATTCACGAAACTGGGTCTTAGAAACGGTGATATCATTCAGAGTGTCGATGGAGAGCAAATCGAGAGTCCCGACGAAATCATGGACTTCTACGAAGACCTGAAATCAGGTTCTTCCGTATCTCTGGAGGTTATGCGAAGAGGGCAGAAAAAAAGTCTGACTTACAGATTCAAATAGGGAGGAATTGGATCTCATGTATACGGCCTACTTCGGTGTTGAGGAAAACCCTTTCAATCTGACGCCGGACCAAAGATATCTGTTTCTGAGTCACCATCACACCCGGGCTCTGGACCACATGCTTTACGGCATCAACGAAAGAAAGGGCTTTATTGTCATTTCCGGCGGCATCGGCACGGGCAAGACCACCTTGTGCCGGGCGCTGCTCAATCAGTTGCATGCATCAACAAAGACTGCTCTGGTGTTTAACACGTCTATTTCAGAGATTGAACTCCTGGAAACAATCAACCAGGAGTTCGGCATAGATACAGGCAGCACAAGAAAAACCAAGAAGGAGCTGACTGACATCCTCAATGAGTTCCTCTTGGAGAATTTCAGGCAGGGGCATAATGCGGTTCTGGTGGTTGATGAAGCCCAAAATCTGTCGCCACTCCTTCTGGAGCAGTTGAGGATGTTGTCCAACCTGGAAACTGAAAAGGAGAAACTGCTCCAGATCGTTCTCGTGGGACAGCCGGAACTAATGAACCTTCTGGCATCCCCGGCCCTCAGACAACTAAACGAGCGCATCACAGTCCGATACGTGCTCAAGCCATTGGATCGTGGCGCGGTGCAGAATTACGTGGAACATCGGCTGATCGTTGCCGGCAGTCGAGGCAACGTGAGGCTTACAACTGGAGCCTTCAGCGCAATATATGCTTACTCTCAGGGAAATCCCAGACGGATTAATGCGGCCTGCGATCGTGCCCTTCTCATTGCGTACTGCAAAGACGAATTTACGATCGGAAAGAAAACGATTCGTAGGGCTATTGACGATATCCGGGGCGATTTCAAACAGTATCACACAAGAGCTGCATTGTTGCAAAGCAAGCTTGCCCCGGCAGCAGCAGTTATGCTGATGGCGTTCATCGTAGCTAACTTCGGGGGATGGGGTTTCAGGGAGCAGCTTTCAGGCTTGTTCTCAGCCATAGGAAAAGTGGCTGCCGTACAAAGCAAGGTCTTTGTGCACAGCCCCGCAGAGTCTAAAGAAGCCCCTTTGATACAAAAAAAACCGTTCGTAAGAAAACCAATAGAAAGCCGGAAAATGGCTGGCGAGTTAACTCTTGATGAGCGAACCAGCCTTGCGCGGCTTTTCAGGCTTTTCAGTGTGCAGGACGCCCAAAGCGGTTATGCTACGGGCGAAGTGTACCCCGGGGTTTTTTCCTTCGAGGGTGATCCTGAACTCTATCGCATGTTTCTAAAGCCTTTTCGCATACGGATAAGGCTGGAAGGTGCAGATGAGGCCAGTTATCTATTGATCCGTGAGGTGACAACCGGCGGAGCCATTGCTCTTGACCCGGATGGCAAGGAGCGGCCGGTTACTGATGATTTTATCCTGGCCCATTGGGACGGAGATATGTCCTGGGTATATCCCTATGAACACATGAGTGGGAAGATGACCGAGGGGATGACTGGTCTCGGTGTCCTGAAGGTACAACAAATGCTTCAGCAGATTGGGTATTCTGTTGAACCCAGAGGCGTTTATAACACCACGACGTCTGAGGAGGTCATGAGATTCCAACTCAATTTCGGCTTGACGCCCGACGGGATTGTGGATACCCCCACGAGGGCGTTATTGTATCAGATGACGGGTTAGGGGTTTGTTCCAACATGGAAGAACTGGTCCTCTGGGCCTAGATGTTTGCTTGCGTAACCCCTGCAATTTGCACAATATATAGTGTTACTTTTTCCTTGACATACATGATATTGTTTATGATACAAATATCTCAATGAAGCAAACCAACTGAGCACGCTTACTACCTTCTATGAGCTACATCCATGAAGCCTTAAAAAAGGCCCAGAAGGATAAGGACATTCTTGCCGGCAAGTTCGGCAGTATCTGGTCGAATCGATACGGCCGTCATGTCCTCATACGAGAGCGCTTGGTCTCAGCCTGCATCATTCTCGCTGCTATTGGCTTCTCAGCTTATACGTGGTTACATTCGGTCGGTCAGCTATCTTCGGGCAATGAGAAAAAACTCGCTGTTGATCAAAGCGCGGCAAAGCCCCCTGATCTTCTCAGCCATCACACGCCCCGCGTATTGCCCTCAGACGAAGCTTCTTTGAACTCGCAAGGCCCTCAGGTCAGAAAGAAACCAACGAACAGGGCCTTGCCTGCCCAAAAGAGGGTAATAAAGGAGGCAGAAAAACCACCTCAGGCCTTGAGAAGAGATCCAAGGCCCGATAATTCTGCCACATTATATAGCCAAGCCTTGGCCCTTCAGAAAGAGGGGCGACTCCAGGAAGCAAGAAAACTGTACGAAGCCGCTTTACAATGTTCCCCTGATCTTGTTTCTGCGTTGAACAATCTGGGAGCAATCTATATAAAGGAAAAAAACATTGCCGCTGCCCGGAAAGTCTTTGAAAAGGCTATACGGATAGACGCCAACTATGTAGACCCTTATTACAATCTTGCATGCCTTCATGCCCTGCAAAATGATGTCGGGCGAAGCCTGTTTTACCTCAAAAAGGCGGTTTCTGTGGATGAAGCGGCCCGGAAATGGGCAGAGACGGATGAAGATTTGCTGAACTTGCGTGGACATATCGAATATGAAAAGATCGTCAAGGGCGCACAAAAGTCTTAGCTTTGTCCACATCACCATTTGCTTTGTGTTTGTCAGTCTTTATTTGTTGACACGTGCAGGAAGCGCAAGCGCAGTTCGCGTATCCGAAGAAGAGATTGCAGGAAAACCGGCTGCCGAGCCGGCGCCGATTATCAAAGAGAAAAGGCCGATTGCTCCACCTCCAATCGTGGAGAAGAAACCGGAACTACCCGTCAAAGCGCAGGCAAAACCGGTTGCTCCACCCACGAAGCCTCCGGTTAGAAAAAAGCCGGAACCGCCCGTCAAGGCAAAGGAAAAACCGGTCACTCCACCTCCTAAGCCCCCAGTCAGAAAAGAACTGGAAGCCCCGGTTCGGGCAAAGGAAAGACCGGTCTCTCAGCCCAAGGGACTTCCAGTCAAGAACGACCAACCTGAAAAGCGATCCGTAACAATCGATTTTGATAATGTTGATATACTCCTTTTCATAAAATTCATCAGTGAGGTGACCGGCAAGAACTTTGTCATAGACGAAAAGGTCAAGGGCAAAGTGACTATTGTATCCCCGACAAAAATCTCAGTGGAAGAAGCGTATAGGGTCTTTGAATCTGTTCTGGAGGTCCATGGTTTTACGACTATTGAAGCGGGAGCCGTTATCAAAATCGTGCCATCAGTTGTGGCACGGGGGAAAAGCATTGAAACACGGTTGCGGGAAGAGGCCACGAGTCCTGAAGACAAGGTGATAACACAACTGATTCGTCTCGATTATGCCAACCCTGATGAATTAAAGAAGCTCTTTGCGCCTCTGATATCCAAGAGCAGCGTCATTGTCTCATACCCCCCCTCAGGCATGCTCATCGTCACAGATGTCCTTTCCAATATTCAGCGCCTGCTGCGCATCATAAGCGCCATTGATGTCGTGGGCATTGGTGAAGAGATATCGGTAATTCCCCTTGAACATGCCATAGCATCGGTTCTGATAAAGCCCCTGACCACTATCTTCCAGACCGGGACTACAGCCACAAGGAAAAAAGGCGCAGCCGCAGTGGCTCCTGCCATCAAGATGGTGGCTGACGAGCGGACCAACTCCTTGATCCTGTCAGCCAGTGAACATGACACAATAAAGATCAAACAGCTTATCAAGATGCTGGATCAGGAAACGCCGCGCGGCGCCGGAAACATTCGCGTGTATTACCTTGAGCATGCCGACGCCGAAGAACTCGCCAAGGTTTTGACCGCCCTTCCTTCCAAGGATACAAAAGCAGGCACAAAGGGAAAGGCCCCCGTGATCTCCAAGGAAGCCCAGATCGTTGCCGACAAAGCAACCAACTCCCTGGTTATTACGGCAAACAAGCAAGACTACTTCGCCCTCGTTGATGTGATCAAGAAACTTGATATTCCCCGGTCCATGGTCTACATTGAAGCCCTGATCATGGAGGTCAGCACGAGGAGAGCGTTTGCGCTCGGCGTAGAGTGGCGCGCTGCGGACGATATCGGCACTTATGACGGTAGGAAAATTGGAGGTTTTGGAGTCTCTGGTTCTGGAAACCTTATTGCAACGGCTGCCGCTCCAGTCGGGCTTTCACTTGGCGTCCTCGGCGAGACTGGAATTGATATTGGCGGGGTGACTTTTCCCACCATAGCGGCGGTTGTGCAGGCTTACCAGGACGATTCGGACGTCCACATTCTTCAGACACCCCAGATCTTGACCACAGATAATGAAGAGGCTGAGATCAAGGTGGGAAGTAATGTACCATACCTGAGCAAAGAGTCCACCGGCACCGAGCAGCAATACGCGGTATACGAATACAAGGACGTGGGGTCCACACTGAAGATTACGCCTCAGATCAATCCGGGAGGGTTTGTTCGACTTAAGATTAATCAGGAATATACCACAGTGAAAGAGGCGGGGACCACACCCACAACCCTGAAGCGATCAACAAACACAACGGTGATCGTGAAAGATAGACAGACCGTAGTAATTGGCGGGCTTGTTGGAGAAGAAATTAACAAAGGGACTTCCGGGGTCCCTTGCCTTGCCAATATCCCGCTGCTGGGTTGGCTCTTCAAATCCTATACGAGTAGTACCGACGAAACGAACCTTTTCATCTTTCTCACACCCCACGTCATTAAAAACCCAGCAGAGGCCCAGAAGATCTATGAGAAGAAGAAGGAAGATATTGAACAGGTGGAAGCAGGTGTGATAAAAATGTATGAAATACCGGAATTGAGAAATGAGAAATGATGATCTCGTAAAAAGTCAAAAAATGTATTTTTTGTCATTCCGGCCCGTCGAGAGCCTCAGGGTCGAACGACGAAAGCCGGAATCCAGTCCGCCCGAGGCGGATCAGGTAGTTGGAACTAATATGGACTCCGGCCCGCCGTGCTCGCGCTAGTCGCGGGAGGTTTTCACGACTCGACTGAGCTCGTCGAAGTCCGGAGTGACGACTTTTTACGACTTCATCAAATTTGGGAATTAAAGAATTCCTGAATTCCTCTATCCAAAATTCCTCAATCTTGGGTACATAAATGACTCACAGATTAATTGGCGAAATACTAACCGAAATCTCCGGACTGACGGTTGAAGCCCTCACAGAGGCGCTCAAGATCCAGGAAGAAAAGGCCGGACGTATCGGTTATATTTTAATCGATCGGAAGGCCGTCTCAGAAGCCGATGTATTAAAGGGTCTCGCCATTCAGTTTGGCCTCCCCTTCTGGCCGAGCCTCCCCACTGAAGGTCTGAAAACCGACTTCACGCAACAGGTCCCGATTCAGTTTCTAAAGAAATACAAGATGATCCCCCTTGTCAAGGGAGAAGAGGCTTTTGTAGCTGTGAATGATCCCTTGACTTTCCAACCTCTTGACGACTTGCGCCTTGCCCTGGGTTGGAACGGGGCGCAGACTGTGCTTGCTCCCCATTTGGCCATCATCTCGGCCATCAATACTGCCTATGACATGGCCAGGGACTCTGCGGAAGAAGTCATCGAAGGCATGCATGGCGAGGAAGACAGCGACCTGATCATGTCTGAGATTGAAGAAACCGGTGATCTCCTGGATGAGACAAGCGATGCGCCAATCATCAGACTGGTCAATCTTATGCTTTCACAGGCCGTGAAGGCCCGTGCCAGTGATATTCACATTGAACCGTATCAGAATAAACTCAAGATTCGCTATCGAGTGGACGGAATTCTCTACGACAAGCTCTCCCCACCGAAACACATTCAGTCAACGCTGGTATCCAGAGTCAAGATCATGGCCAAACTGAACATTGCGGAAAAACGGCTCCCCCAGGATGGCCGGATTGACATCAAAATTGCTGACAAGAATGTGGACATTCGCGTTTCCACCATCCCAACGGCGTTTGGGGAGAGGGTCGTCCTCCGATTATTGGATAAATCAACTGTCCTGCTAAAGCTCTCTGATCTTGGCATGCCTGAAAATAACTTGAAAGTATTTGATAAACTCATCCGGAATCCCCACGGCATCATATTGGTCACAGGACCAACCGGAAGCGGGAAAACCACGACCCTGTACGGAGCCCTCAGTTCGATCAACACCCCGCAGATAAATATCATCACTGTGGAAGATCCCATTGAATACCAGATGGACGGCATTGCCCAGATTCAGGTAAATCCCAAAATCGATCTCACGTTTGCCAAGGGGTTGCGATCCATTGTGCGCCAGGACCCGGACGTTATTCTCGTGGGCGAAATCCGGGACCTGGAAACCGCAGAAATTGCCATTCAGTCTGCTTTGACCGGCCATCTGGTCTTTTCCACTCTTCATACGAACGATTCGGCCAGCGCCGTGACACGCCTCATTGATATGGGAACAGAAGCCTTTCTGGTGAGCTCATCCGTGATTGCTATTTTGGCCCAGCGACTGGTCCGGGTCATTTGCAATGACTGTAAGGAGGCATACACACCCGACCGAGAATCCTTTCAAAGCATTGGCATATCGCCGGAAGCCCTGGAAGGAAAAAAGATATACAAAGGCAGAGGATGCCCTTCTTGTCTTAACACGGGCTATCTGGGACGCAAAGGCATCTTTGAATTCATGGTTATGGATGACGATCTCAAGAATCTCATACTGAAGACAACTGATGCCAATGCCATAAAACGTGAGGCTGTGAAAAAGGGGATGATCACCATTCGGCAAGATGGCGCACAGAAGGTCCTGGATGGCATAACCACGATCGAAGAGGTCTTCAGGGTGACCCAGGAATAAGGGCTCGCTCAAAAATAACTTCACATTGTGATGCGCCGACCTGCCTGCCGCCAGGCAGGTCTATCCCGCCTGGCTGCGTTGCTCGTCGGTTAAATAGCTTGCTATTCGCCCTCCTCGCGCCTTGCCATGCGTGCGCCTCGACTCCTGAA
>JAFGFW010000178.1 GCA_016930875.1 Deltaproteobacteria bacterium
AAGTGCCCTGAGTGCGGGACCAAAATTGATGGGGTGGGCATGTGAGTGTCGAGGTGAACTGGAGATAAGGCTCGCTCCGGGAATTGCGAATTGAAATATGCCTAAAAGATGAGTGACGAGCCACTGTATCCTGCTTGAAACGGAAAGGAGGTGGACAACATGGCAGAAAAGCAAGAGAAATGGGAATGTGCACACTGTGGCTACACAGCTTCAGGTAAATTCGTTGGGGATATCTGCCCTCAGTGTAATATGACCTACTGGAAATGTCCTGAGTGCGGATTTCTGATTACAGCCGGAAGCCCGCCAGATGCTTGCCCTTCATGTGGCAAGAGGTCTGATTTCAGAAACGTCACCTGCTATACACCGGAGTGTGGAGGTCCTAGCCACGTTGATCCTCGGTTGTAGAAAAAGTACGACCAGGCAATCTATCGCTGGCGACTCTCTTTCGAGTCGCCAGCAAGCAACACAACGACAGCCTCACTCACCTGCCAATGGTGCGCCTTATGCCCCTTATGCTCATGTAGTACCTTCGTGCCTAGATATCTACAGCCTCAGGTACCACAGGTGCTAACATTTGTTCTGCTTTTTTTGAGAAAATCCAACAAATCTCTGAAGAGAGTTTGAGCTTACATTTCATCGATGAATCACAAAAGACACAATAAAATAGATAATGATAGGAAAAACATCCTAATCTCTTTCTATAAGGCATTCAAAGCTTTTGGGACAGCATTACCCGTGTTGTTCGTTGTTATTTTGGTTTTGGGCCTCTTCCGATCATTTCTATCAAGCCGCATGCTTGCTGCTGTGTTTACGGGAGAACTGTTCCAAGATACCGTAATTGGTTCACTCATTGCCAGTATCTCGGGTGGTAACGCTGTTACCAGCTATGTCATAGGGGGAGAACTGATAAAGCAAGATGGTCAGCCTCGTTGCAGTGACTGCATTTATCGTGGCATGGGTTACGGTTGGTATCATTCAGTTTCCTGCTGAAGCAGCCATTCTGGGAAAGCGGTTTGCTGTGTTAGGAACGTCTTGCCCAAAGTATGTCGGCAAAGGCTCCGGAATCAAAGGCTGGTTCTTAGCCGTATTTTCAGGCATACTTAGCCACGGGCCTATTTACATCTGGTATCCCTTATTGAGGAATCTTCGAAACCAAGGATTGTTGAAATGATCGAAGGACGGTTCTCAAATCAAATGTAAGAAGGTGGGGCTTATGAAGGCGGTTGTTCAAAGTCCAGACGCGGCCAGAGGGGATAAGGAAGATCTTCATGACCTAACCTTCTACAGGTTTGTCATTCATAGCCTCCCGGTTGCTGTTATTGCGGTCAGCTCTGATTTGAAAATCACTGGCTTTAATCCCTGGGCCGAGGCAGTGACCGGCTATTCGGCAAAGGAGGCAATGGGACGCTATTGTGGCGAAATCCTTCAAGGCGGAATGTGCAACATCGATTGCCCCCTAAGAACGGTTCTCAATCGACAAAAGCCTATTGTGCGACTCGAAACCACAATCAGAAACAAGTATGGTGAGACAATGCCAGTCAGGATGAATACTGCGGGATTGTTTGATAATCATGGCAAACTGATCGGCGGGTTAGAAGCCTTTCAGGATATTTCCTATTTAAAGGTTCTCGAACGTGAAAAGGCGAATATTATCTCCATGATTGCCCATGATATGAAGTCATCTCTTGTTATCATAGGCGGATTCGTACTGCGCCTCTTAAATAAAGGCGCAGACATTGCAAAAAAGAAGCAACAAAAATATCTTGAGATCATCAGAAATGAAGAGAACAAACTGGAATCTTTAGTGCATGATTTTCTTGAGTTTTCTCATTTACAGAGCGGGATGTTGAAACTGGACTTTAGCGCTACCTCTCTGGACGAGATATTATTGGAGCTTTTTGAGGCCTATCAACCCGCTTCTTTACAGCATGGACTTAGGCTGGAGCTCAAAAATGAAGAGCCCTTGCCGATTATCGAGGCAGATTGTGACCGTGTGCGCAGAGTCTTCACCAATCTCTTGGACAATGCCTTTAAGTTCTCAAAACAAAAAGGCACTATTACAATCACGACTGAAGCGACTGATCAGGATATCATGGTTAGAGTAATAGACGAGGGAACTGGTATAGATCCCAGGGACATTCCGTACATTTTTGATTCATTTCACAGAGGTCACAAAGGTAAGAGACAAGGCTACGGTCTGGGACTGGCCGTGGTCAAGACGATCGTCGAGGGCCATGGAGGCAGAATTCTTGTGAAGAGTGAATTGGACAAGGGATCCGTTTTTTCCGTCGTTTTACCTAAGGACAGACAAAGGGATGGTATTCAGTTGCCGGGTTAGTTGTTCTCCGGGGAGGGCGCAGTTTCAATCTTCAGATAAGGGAGGCGTACGATGGGTCAGCCATCGTTCTCAGATATTGTCATAGTATCATGCGGAACTTTGAGTCTGGAACTTAGATATCTACAGAAAAGTGGATTTCTGGATGCAAGACACATTTTTTACAATACCCCGGGGCTTCACGAGAAACCACGAGAACTGGAGCGACAACTGATCTATAGAATCAACAAGGCCAAAGAAAAGGCGGACAGGGTACTCGTAGTCTATGGTGGCAAGTTCTGCTGCGTTAATGGAAAGAATCCTGCCAGAACGATGGACAATATCATCGATGAACAGGGGTCGAATGTGGCGAGGGTTGATGCCACCCACTGTATGGACATCCTGGCCAACGAAGAACAACGGGAAAAGATCGCACAGGAAATGGCCGGTGGGGAAAAGGTATGGTGGATGACGCCGGGCTGGGTCAAGTTTCGACATTATGTGTTTAAGGGGTGGGATAAGGGCCTTGCCAATGAAAATTTCCCACGGCATGCCGGAGGAGCCATTGTCCTCGATGCAGTGGGCTACGTTGACCGGTATATGGCCGAACGCCCTGAAGAGTTCCTGGAGTACTCTGACTGGATGGGGATACCCATCAATGCCTATCCTGTTACACTGGATCGTTTCAAGTCCCTGCTGATTGAGCAAGCCAATCAATTGCATAAGACATGAGCCCTAAATCAGTACGGTAGATTTGTTTTGGCAGGCAGCGAAGCGGAGCTGAGTTCGACGATGCACTCTTTCATAAGATGATCGGACCAATTGCTGTTTATGAACCAGCGACGGAAATGTTCAGGCGATGTGGGAATGCGTTTCACTGCATTGGCTGCTGTTCGCCTCCCTTTCTCGGTCACAGCCCCATCCCCTGATAGGCAAGTTAGTTCGCTTTGCTCACAATTAGAATACTGGAATCGCGGTTACATCTAAATGGCTTGCGCTTGATGATGCGGTGGAGGCACGTTTTGGACGCTGCGCGTACTTTCTGATTGTCGATCCGGACACCTTAACGGATTTTGTTTATAGAATATTTAAAGAAGTTTTAGAAGGATTAAAAAATGGATCAGGTTCTAAGAAGCATGACTTTAGAGTTTTTCGCTGCTGGCAATCACAAGATTACACCAGGAAGGCTATTAGAGACAAAGAATGCACTTTTTCTGGATGTTAGGTCGAATGAAGAAGCAGGGTCTATTTCAGTGAAATTGAGACATCACCCTTCTGTTGTATCCAAACACATACCAGTTAATGAGATCCCTGACAGGATAGAGGAAATCCCAAAAGACATGTTTATTGGCATTTTTTGCTCTGCAGATGTCCGATCTACCATGGTTTACATGTATCTTGTTTCCAAAGGCTTTTCCCATGTTCGTATTATTAAAGGCGGCTATCCTGCCCTTACGGAAGCTTTGAAGCCAGGAAGCATCTGGGATAGTATTCAGGCAAAGAAAGACCTATAGCGTTTTATGTTTTGAAGGAAAAAGGTACCCATTGTTAACACTTATCATCCTTTGCGTGATTATTTTTGCTTTGGCTATTGTTATGACCATGGCTGGCAGAGGAGGCGGTAATTTTTATGTCCTGGTCTTGGCCCTTTCAGGTGTTCCCATGCATCAAGCTGCCACAACAGGGCAGTTTATCCTTTTCATGACAGCCATCTCAGCTCTGTTCGTTTTTCAAAAAAACAAGGTGGTTGTGTGGCCCCTAGCAATTTTGATTGGCACATTGACAGCGTCCGCGGCCCTGGCAGGCGGATATTTTTCCCACTGGTTCAGCGGTTTTACGTTGAAATTAATATTCTCGTGTTTGCTGGCAATTGCCGGAGCAATGATGCTTTTGCCTGTTTCAGAACGTACAAATTTAAACCCTGATAGAAAACTCGGGTATTGGATTTTTGAATCAGGAGGCAGTCGGTACATTGTCAACCTATGGATTGCAACGTCTGTGACAATATTGGCTGGTTTTGGATCAGGAATGGTTGGTGTATCAGGAGGATCTTTTTTAGTTCCTCTCATGGTCTTGGCGTGCGGAGTACCGATGCGTGTCGCCGTGGGTACTGCCTCTACACTCATTGCCGCAACGGCCTTGATGGGATTTACCGGCCATGCGCTTCAAGGCGATTTCAACCCGGCCTGGGCGGTTCCGCTCGCAGGCGTTACCGTTATCGGCGGCTTTCTGGGGAGTAAATTTGCCATGAAGACTAAATCGAAAAGTCTTAAACAGCTGTTTGCCTACACTACTCTTGCTGCTTCAATATTTATGGTGATCAATGCATTTTATTCAAGATAGTTGCCGCAGGCCCGGGTGGAGACTGTGTTTGCCCAAGCTGTGGTGAACGGGTCCCCCACCAGACGGGAACCCCTTGCTTTAATCTAAAAGGCCCCAAGTGCGGGGCGACCATGACGCGGGAGCAGGTCTTATGGTTATTTTCATTGGCAGCGGAAAAGGCGGCACGGGGAAAACCGCCATCGCTACCAATCTGGCTGTATCACTGGATGTGGGCGTGCAGCTGGTCCGGTGATTTCCTCTATAACTGGCACCAGTGCAGTCCTGGTTGTGACTGAACAACGCTATTAGGTCTTCATGACCTTGAGCAAGTTGGAGGACTGAGTGCCCACTTCAAGATATCGAGTTGGTGGGTCGTATCCCCTATGATACAGATGTCACCCGTGCTATGGTGGCCGGAAAGAGTATTATCGACTTTTCAAATGGCAGGGTATCTGATGCAATCAAGGAAATATGGCAGAAGGTCGAGCAGATCTTAGAAGGAAGATCCGCATGAAAGAGGCAATGTTCTACGTATCCCTTCCGGGAGGCGAGGTCCGCTGTAATCTTTGCAAGCACCGGTGCAAGATCAAAGAAGGC
>JAFGFW010000179.1 GCA_016930875.1 Deltaproteobacteria bacterium
TTCGATGCCTGTCGAGAGCCTCAAGGTCGAGCGATTGGACGTTCGATGTTCGATGTTCATTTTTTTGTAACCGTGAACGGTTACAAGAACGGAAAGGCTCCTAAATGCCGTTTACGATACGCACCAACTGAGGGCAATCGGACTCTATCGTACTAAGACGTATTTTAAGGGAAGCAAGAGCTGCTGGTATGTACGCCTCAAAATCTGTTTTTTCCTTAACCCTGCTCAAAAAGCCGAAGGCGCCCAGGATCTGGAGATTCCGATTAATGGCGCAGTATCTGTAGGCACGGAGAAAATCCTGACGGTTAACCGGCACAGAGCCAGAAAGCCTGTCCAGATAGTACGCCAGTAGATCTTGCTGGATATCCTCGGGAAGCTCTACGTAGGGATCGATGAGCAATGAAGCAAGGTCGTAGGGCAGGGGGCCAAGCCGGCCGCCTTGAAAATCGATGACGTAATATTTTTCGTTCCTGACAAGGATATTGCGGGATTGAAAATCGCGGTGCAGGAAACCCACAAGGCCGGTTTCAAGGGCTCTTTTGGCAAATAGTTCAAAGCCTTCCTTGAGTTTTTCAAAGTCTGTTCGTAGGCCCTTGTACCCGTTCAGAAAGGCGGTCACAAAGTATCTGGCTTCTTTTTCTAGGATAAGGCGTTGGTCATAATAAGGAGTCTGGTAGGTGAATGCCGGGTTGAATCCCTTTGCCCCTTCAACCGCCATGGTGATTAGCAGGTCAATGACGGCCTTGTAGTGGGCAAGGAGTTCTACCTGGTCTCCTGTTCGGCGAACAACAGTCTGGAGGTGAAGATCGCCCAAATCTTGCAGGGCAACAAGACCCGTGGGGCGATCGTAGCCGTAGATATGGGGAACCGGCACGCCCTTGTTTAAAAGGTGCTGTCCGATGTCAACAAAGGAATCCGCCTCGCACGTCCTGTCCTCCGGCGGGGGGCCGTGATCGACCATGATAACAGAGGTCTTTCCCAAACTGACGCGATGCCATGTACGGTCAGAGCCGTCTCCTTTGAGCTCAGACCAGGCCAGGATACCTTCGCCAATCTCCGGAACGGCCTTCGCCAGCGCCTTGCGGGCCAGGGCTTCTCTTGCTGCCCCGTGATATCCCGCCATGGTTCCTATGTCGTGCCAGTAGTGATTGCCGGGCACAAATGCCTTTAGCGTAATGCCTGCCCGGATCATCTCACAATAGATATCGATGATGCTGCAAGGGGTTCTTTCCGGGATGAAACTCAGAACCTGCGGATCGAGGACTTGTATGCCGGTAAAGGCAAGTTGGCGGTCATTTGCAGACGTTATCACATCGGGAGCCGTGGGGGGACACGGAGCCGTGTCACCAAACCCCGTGATATGATCTTTTGAATCGACCCAGACGTTGTTAAACTGCGAATAGTCGTGAAGCGCCAATGTGACGAGATGTCTGTGACCGAGGTGGAATCTATAGATTTGTGCAAGATCAATGTTGGTGAATATATCCCCGTTGATAACCAACAAGGGATTCTCATCCCAGAAATCCTCAACGTTTTTTATGGCTCCTCCTGTGTCGAGGATGGTTGGCTCGTACCTTGTGTGGACAGGGATTCCGTAGTCCTGTGCTTGGACAAACTCATCAATCATTTCAGCCAGATGGTGCGTGTTTATTATCACGGCCTCACAATGCGAGTCTTGAAGGGTGCGAATCAGGATGTCCAGCAAGGGGCGGCCTGCTATGAGAAAAAGAGGTTTCGGTTTCTCTTGGGTCAGAGGCAACAGGCGAGTGCCAAGCCCTGCTGCCAAAATCATTGCCTTCATGGTCACAAGATCATGTCAGGCCTGCAAATCGCTGTCAAGAGGATCAGAGTGGGGCCGTAGAAGCCAAGAATATTTGTGCCTTACATCGCTTCGTGTTATAAACAGATACTGAGGTTAAGAAAATGTAAATCACTAAGCTGCGTATCAGGAGGCATCATGCTACGGATCTATCGTTTGACAGCGACAACACGGGTATGGCGTCCGGGCGCCTTGTTCGTGTTTTTGGGTCTTGTCCTTTTTCTACACGGTCACGCATACGGCGAAACAGAGGCGGAGGTATTACCTCAAAGCGCTGCTGGTGTTGTCGAAAGCGATTGCATTGACCGGATCATTCCTTCCAAGCCCAATGACCTCTTTGTGGTTCTGAAAAATGGGCTCACTGTGCTTATCCGTGAATCTCATGGCTCAAAGGTGGTCTCCTGTCAGGTCCTTGTCAAGACCGGGTCTATTTTTGAGGGCGAGCGGATGGGAGGGGGGCTCTCACATTACCTGGAACATGTGGTTTCCGGCGGGACCACCTCCAGGTTCACGGAAGCCGAAATCAAAGAGAGGCTCCAGGATATAGGCGGCGCCACAAATGCTTATACCAGCTACGACGACACGGTCTACTTCATCAATACGACAAGTGCACATTATCAGGAGGGCCTTAAGCTCCTTTTGGCGTATGTGACTGACTGTCAATTCAATGATGCAGAATACCAGAGGGAAAAGCCCGTCATCCTTCAGGAGTTTCAGTTGGGGGAGAACGACCCTTCAGGGCAGTTGTGGCACTCATTTGTGAAGACAGCGTACCGAAAACATCCGATTCGGCATCCCGTAATAGGCGAAAAAGAGGTCTTTCTCAAAATGGACAAGGATGACCTCATGGCACACTACCGCCGTTGGTATACGCCTGAGAACATGGTCATTGCTGTGGCAGGCAAAGCGGACAAAGAAGATGTGTTGAAAGTTGTCCTCGAGTTGGCAGGCAGCCTTAAGAGAACTGAGAATCCCCCATATGTCCTTCCAAAAGAACCGCGACAGTTTTCTTCGCGCAAGGTGGTCAAGACCCTGGCAATAGCAAGGCTGACAAAAGCTCTTTTGGGCTTTCGAACCATCCCTCTGACAGATCCTGACCTCTATGCGCTTGACGTGCTGGCAGTGATCATGGGCGATGGCCGTACCTCCAGGCTTTATCGGCGAGTTCGAGATGAAAAGAGGCTCGTTCTTTCCATCAACGCATCGAGCTGGACCCCGGCCTATGCTGAAGGGCAATTTTCGGTTTCCATGAGTCTTTCCGGGGAGAATCTGTCGGAAGCCGTGGACGCGGTATGGAATGAACTCTCTGATCTGAAGGAAAACCTCGTTGAGGAGGATGCCTTAAGCCGGGCAAAGAATATCGTTGCGGCAGACCATGTTTTCGGACTGCAGTCCGCAGCAAGCCAGGCCGCCCGGTTGGCCTCGGATTGGGTGGCCACAGGAGATCCCTATTTCAGCGAGACCTATGTGTCGAAGATCCGGGAAGTTACCCGTGAGGAACTGAGAGGCGTTGCCAGGAAGTATTTTCAGCGGGACAGAATGACTCTTGCCGTAGTTAAGCCACCTTCGGCCGTAACTGAGAAGGACGATTTCCAGCCTGTCGAGTCCCCTGGATCGGGAATTGAGGCACGGGTGCTGCCCAATCAGATGACGCTTCTGTTGAAACGGAACTCGGCCGTCCCTGTTGTTTCCTTCAAGTTTTTTGTAAAAGGTGGGCTTCGATTCGAACCGGTCGACAGACCGGGCCTTTCTCATTTTATGGCAGGTCTTTTAACCAAAGGGACTACAAGCCGGACCAAGTTTGAAATTGCCAAGACCCTCGAAGATCTGGGAGGACATATTACGGCAAGTTCCGGATACAATACGGTAAGCGTGTCGGTCTCAGTCTTGAAGGATCATTTTGATATAGCCCTCGATTTGCTCGCCGATGTGGTTCTTCACCCCATTTTTGCCGAGAGTGAAATAGAAAAGCAGCGAAAAGATACACTCCTGGCCATCAAAAGGCTCGATGAACAGTGGACCACGGAGATCACAAGGCTCTTCAAAAGACACTATTATCGAAAGCACCCCTACCGAAACGATGTGCTTGGCAAGGCAGAGGCGGTGACGGGATTTTCCGAAGAGGATATCAGGGGGTTTTATGAGTCGATAGTGATGCCAAATAGTGCGGTTTTGGCGGTTTTTGGCGATATTGACCCGGACGTGGTTGCACCAAAGGTTCGAGAGGCATTTAAGGACTTTGAGCCCGGGATCTTGGAACAGCCCATCATTGAGGCAGAGACTCACAATATTGAGGAGGACGAGATCTTTGAGACACTAAACGAAAAGACATCGGCTGCCATTTTTGCAGGCTATAACGGCCTGCCCCTCGGTGACAAAGACACGCCTGTGGTGGATGTGCTGGATGCAATTATTTCAGGGATCGGATATCCAAACGGTTGGCTGCATGACGCCCTTAGAGGAGGACAAAAGAGCCTGGTCTACTATGTGCATGCCTACCCGGCATTTGGGGTGGACGGCGGCTATTTCGGGATAATGACCCAGACAACGGTGGAGAATTATGAAAAGGTGCTCAAGATTGTCCTGGGCCAGATGGCCTTGATTCAGGAAAAGGAAGTGGACTCCAAAACCCTTGAGCGAGCCAAAAACGTTTGCATTACCATGCACGAGATCGGACTGGAAACGATTGCAGCCCAGGCCTCAAGCTCAGCGCTCAACCAACTCGTTGGATTGGGATATGATTATGACACGAGGTATCGGGAATTGATCGAAAAGGTAAGTGCCGCCGACGTATTACGCGTAGCCAGAAAGCTTTTTTCACATCATCTGATTGTGGCGACAAAACCAAGACAACCCCCTAAGATCAAACAAATTCAAGATGCGACCTCGGTCGTTTTTTGAATGGCGTCCCGCTGCCGAAGTGTCATTTCCCCGACGTCTGGAACTTTACACAGTCTTTCTTCTCCTTGAGCCTTATGCCTTGAGTCATAAGGCATTTGAATACTTTCCTTGTACTTATGTCTTGACTGTTTGTAAAGGCGAGGATAAGCTCAAAAAACGGCGAGAGTTCATTTGAGGACAAATGCATGTACCGTGAGAACTACATAAATTCCCTCCGGGCGGAACTTGTAGAGATGGTGGCGGATTATTTGACGCCAGTGGCTCTGCGCTACGGATATAGCGACGTACCTCTGGAGGCCAATATCAAGTGGCGTCCTCAAGTGCTCGTCCTGGGCAATTACTCGTCGGGCAAGTCGACGCTGATCAACGAATTCCTCGGGGCAGACATCCAGGCCACCGGCCAGGCCCCTACAGACGATTCATTTACCATTATTACTTGCGATGATTCAGCATCCGTCGGCGATAGCGAGGAGGTGCGTATTACTGAGGAGCGGGACGGCAAGTTTCTGCTCAACGACCCGGAGTACCCGTTTGAAACGTTGAAAAAACACGGGCTGCGGTTTGCCTCGCACTTTCGTCTCAAGAAAGTGAACTCGCCGTTCCTGGAAACTCTTAGCATAATCGACACACCTGGAATGCTTGATAGTATTACCGAACGGGATCGCGGTTACAACTACCAGGAAGTGATAGGCGACCTGGCACAAATGGCTGATCTCGTGCTGGTCGTCTTTGATCCTCACAAGGCGGGAACCGTGCGTGAGGCATACATAAGCATCAGGGAGACATTGCCAACCCGTACATTTGAAGACCGGGTTCTCTTCGTATTGAACCGCATTGATGAATGCACGTCCCTGACCGACTTGCTGAGGGTGTACGGAACCCTTTGCTGGAACCTGTCGCAGATAACAGGGCGCAAAGACATCCCCATGATTCACCTGACGTACTCTCCGCGAGCAACAGCCGGTTCTGTGGATGGACTTGACGGCGAAAGGAATTATCTTAAGAACCTCGAAAACCAGCGTGATGACTTGAAAAAAGCCATTTTGCACGCCCCACGCTACCGCCTCGACCATTTGGCCACATTCGTTGAGACCCACGGAGAGCGCCTGGCTCATTTTCTCGAGACACTGATTAGCTACCGCAGGGAGTTTCGAATGTTCCGGATCAAGCAAGGACTGATCGGGCTTCTTGTCGGCGTGCTGTGCGGGGCAGCGGCAACTTTCGCAGTGATGACGTATGGCATTTTCAGCATGGATCAGCGTATGCTGCTGGCTGCCGGGGGGGGTGTCGGACTGGCGGTCCTGTTTTTCTGGATGATATTTCCGCTGAAGTTTTTTGCGTCCCGGTTTCACCGCAATCATCTGAACGATTTCGACAAACTGACACCTTTAGAGAGTCAGACCAGGCGAGACAACTGGCAGGCAATCCGGCACCTGGCGTATGCTTATCTGAAGAAGACTGCTGGGCGATTTTCGTTCAGGGGGGTTAAGCAAGAATACCGCGCCGTATGCAGGGTTCGTGACAAGGGCGCCCGGGAGATTCGTGAGGCTTTGAACGAACTGGCCGCCATGAGTGACGATGAGCCTGTGACAAGTGAAGATTCTGGATCTTCCCGGAAGGCTCCTCAGGAGAAAACAAGAGGACAAGTCAATAAATAGGCAAAAGAAGGAGGAAAACCAATGGACGCTACAGAAGCAACCATCGTACTATCCCGCAAGAAGATCGCCATCCGTCTCCTTTACACTGTATTTTTTGTCATCGTCTTGGAGATCCTCAAAACGATTATCCAGGTAGCCGTTCTGTTTCAGTATGTATACCTTTTTATCACACAGACTTACTGCAATCCGGTAATAGCGTTTTCCAATAAGGTTTCGGTCTATGCTTACAGGGTCATGCGATACATCACGTTGAACGAGAACATGCACCCTTTTCCTTTTTCCGACTTCCCGAAAGAAACAGATCCACCCGAACCAGATGTCGATTTCAAATAGGTGACCTTGGGGATAGTATTTCAGAACGATTCTTCTGGATTGAAAAGCATAGAGTCCCGGCAAATCCAGATGAGTCTGTATGAAACAGCCTACATCTGAAAAAACCACAATCCGCAAGCAGTTAAGCTCATCAGTTGAGTTTCAACCTCCTTCAACTGCATGAAAACCCCTACAAAAAAATTTTTCCCACATTATCTGGCCGTACCATAAACTGTTGTAAAAGCAACAGGTTAAGGCAGTCAGCCCCATTCGGCATATCCCTTGCTGTATATAAACTGCGTGCGGAGAGAACACCCTAGAGGAGGCGCCGGAACCCTTGCCGACCCCGTCATGGTCTGGATTACCGGGGGAAGGAAAAAAGAAGTGGGTTCATGAGAGAGGAAGGAGGTGGTACTCCTAAGTCGACAGTTCGAGGCAGAAGGTGTTTTTACGAAAGAACAAACCAGGATGCATGGAAGGAGGAAAAAGAAAATGATGAAAAGACTGGTATCAACAAAAGTCGTTTCGATGTTGGTCGTTATCCTGTTTGCAATCGCTTTTGCCGGCGTAGCTGTTTCCGGAGAGGCACAAAAGGCCCCGGAGACGGTCGTGATGAAGGGGACAATTACTGCCATAAACGCCGAAGCCGCCCAAGTCACGGTGCTGGCTGAATCAGGCGAGCTTGTAACCCTTGCAGGTTTGGATGTGGACCTGAAGGACCAGAACACAGGTGATCAGGTGATCGTAGAATTCGACAAAGACAAGGTCATCAAATCCATCACCAGGCAAGCACCGAGCCATCCGGCTCAGTAGAGATGAAAACAAGAGAGGAGGGGAGAGCCTGTTCCCTCCTCTTTGCCGGAAGAGGCACATTTGTGTCGACTCTGGATCTACCAGGCATAAGGAACAAGGCGCCATGCACACCCTCTCCGCCTTTCTTAGAGTGTGGCTCTGAATTTGCATGGATCTTGCATATCAGTTTGCCAAAACTGATTTTTCAGAGAGTTCCAAGGAGGGCTTGGGGTATGATCGACGACAATGAGCTAGTTGAACGAAGGGAATACAAACGACTCCAGCTCAAGGGCGATGGAGTTGCCTTGCTCAGGACTTCATCCCTTCATTCCACCATAGTCGGCGAAATCATAGACATAAGCACCGGTGGGGTTGCATTTCGCTATATTGCCGGCGATGAACAGTTTAACGGGTCATCTGAGTTAAGCCTGGTATCGGCCGACCACAGTTTTTATCTGGGTAACCTGCCGATCAAAACCATTTCCGATTTGGAAATGGCCAAATTTCCTTTTGGGTCTGTGTCAACAAGACGACGTGGTGTAAAATTTGGGAATCTGAAGCAAAGCCAGAACTTTGCGCTCGAGCATTTCATGCGCAACTACACCATCAGCGAGGCCTGACCGAAACACTGAGAAAGGGTTCAGAGGTTCAATGTTCGGAGTTAGTGAAGGCTAACAAAAGAAAAGCAACCCTAAACGCTGAACCTGTGAACGTCTACAACCTTTGACATGAAACAGCCCGTCCAACAGTCGGACGATGCCGCTGTCAGGGCTCGTCTAGCCGAATTGATCAGCAACATGTCTGATGTCCAGAGGCAAGACCTCTTGAGCACCCTGGAGGATTGGCCACGCAGACTCCAAAGGAAACATCCCAGGAAAGACTGCCACATGGCCGTAGACTACACTGCCGGGGATCGTACCTTCAAAGATTTCATACGCAACCTCAGCGCTGGCGGGGCCTTTATTGAAACCCGCACGCCATTTTCCATTGGACAGGAGATGACTCTGACCTTTTCGCACGCCAACAACTCAAAACCAATAAAGATCACCGGTGAAATCGTCTGGACCGGCACGCTTGGAATCGGCGTGAAGTTTAAAACGCCAAACCAAGACCTGGAGTTGCTGATCAAATCCCTCTATTGAATCTGCTTACAAAAATAGATCTTCAGGTTTTCTGCTTCCGTACCGATAAGAGACACCGACACAAAAGAGTTGAGAAAAAGGCAAACCTCTCGAAAGAGTGGGACGCAAAGCCTCCGGTCCGCCACAGGCGGATAGCGGGGTTGCCCAACCAGTGGACAAGCTGAATACTGGAGCCCATCCTTTCGAGAGGAAAATGGGCTTTTTCTTTGGGCTAACCCAAAATGATGAAATGACAAGGAGGATAAGGCACATGATAGACCCAACCAATTCAGCTTTGTCCGCTCTGAGAGCCTTTGGTGAAAAGCAGGGGGTTACTTCTCACAATGTCGCTAATATGAACACAGACGGTTTTAAGAAGAGCCGAGCTGTTCTTGAAGAAGGCGATCCTTCTGGGGTCACGGTATCCGTTACCCAGATTGACACACCCGGAGCGCTTGTGTCTGCTGACGATGGGACCGGGGAAATGCGAGAAACTTCTAATGTGGCGCTTGAAGAAGAGGTCTGCAGCCTCATTACTACCAGACATGGCTTTGCCGCAAATGTGCAAACCCTGAAGACGTGGGATGAGATGACAGAAGAGCTAATCGACCTGTTCGCTTAACATTTGATTTTCATTGCATTCGGCAGAAGCGTGAAAACAAACCTATCAGCGTCCCAGGCGTAGTTGCCGTCAACTTGCAGCGCCAGTGGACGTTTTAGGCTTACAGAGAGCTTTTGACCGCTTCGGTACTCGCCAATACGGTTGCCCACAGTGAATGCGGTTGCCACACCGACGACGCACTTAAGGAGCCCGGAGTTTATCCACAAGATATGCAGTTTCCGGTCGTCGAACCGTGCTCCTGGAACAACATTCATTCCGAAGCCATAAAAAGGCTGTTTAACCACCATCAGGCTTAGCAGATTCTCTGCCACAAATGTTTCGTCATCAAGCGTAATGGTGGCGACGGCCCGTTTGTATCCTCCGAAATAGGCGGTGAAGGCGGCTCGCAAATATGTCTTCAAGCCGGCGCCACCCTGGGCAACGCATTGGTCCCTCAGCCGGATTGTCGTTGCTTCCATCCCCACAGATGCCATGAACGCACGCTTCTTACCGTCGCACTCAAGCAGGTCATATTCGTGTATTTGGCCGTCCCTGATGCGGATGGCAATGTCAGCCAGACTTCCTTTGTATTGTAAAGCGTGCCGCATGGCGTTGCCAGTGCCTAAAGGGAGATAGGCAATTGGTGTCTCAGCAGTATCGACATAATTGATGATGTCGGAAAAGGTCCCGTCCCCCCCGGCGGCGACCAGGACATCGCAACTGGTGGCAAGCTCGCGCGCGCATTGACCGAATTCGCCCACTGTCCTGATATCGAGCCCGTGTATTTGCGCATTTAAGATATGGGCGGCTTTGGCCAGGGCAGCGCGCTTTTGATCGATGGTCATCTTGCCCGAGACAGGGTTGGTGATAATCGCGTACCGCATCTCATCAGTTAGGTATAATGCCTGAGGATGGCCCCGCACAGTCCGGGAATAGTGTACTCCTGGGCTTCGATATTCACTTTGAACCCGAGTTCTTTTGCTGTATTGGCAGTAATGGGGCCAATGCAGGCGACCGTGACCCCATCGATTAGGCTTTCAAATCTTTCAGCGGGAAGCAGGGCCTTGAAGTTTCTGACCGTGGAAGAACTGGTAAAGGTCACAATGTCAATGGAGCGTTGCTCCAAGCGGCTGATCAGCAGGTCCAGATTATCCCCTGCTTGCTCAGTCTGGTAAGCAGCTATTTCGTCAACCGTGGCCCCCATCTTGCGGACTTCTGTCGGCAAAATAGGCCTGGCCTCTTTGGCACGGGGCAGCAGCACTCTTTTCCCATCCATAGGCTCGTTTTTGAAGGCTTCTATGATCGACTCTGCCCGGTAGGTTTCCGGAACAATGTCGCTATTGAGGCCAAAATCACGTAGCCGTTTGGCCGTAGCCGGGCCGATGGTTGCTGTGCGCACATTTCCGAGGGCTCGTACGTCCTTGCGTCTTTCAAAGAGCCTGTGAAAGAAGAAGTCAACGCCGTTTACACTAGTCAGAACAAGCCAGTTATACGTATCAAGGCGATCGATGACTGCATCCAGGGGCGCCCAGTCCTCCGGAGGCACGACCCGGATGGTGGGGCATTCCAGACACTCGGCCCCCAGGTCGGAAAGCTGCGCCACCAGTTCGCTTGCCTGTTCTCTGGTCCTCGTGACCACCACGGTTTTTCCAAAGAGGGGCCTTTTTTCAAACCAGTTCAGGGTTTGCCTGAGATTTACGACTTCGCCGACAACAATAGCTACGGGTGGCTTGAGTTCGGCTGCCTCGGCCTGTGCCACGATGGTTTCCAGTGTGCCAACCAGCGTGATTTGCCGGGGCGTGGTGCCCCATCTCACAAGGGCCACCGGAGTCTTTGGGTCTCGGCCGGCTGCGATCAGCTTTTCCGTAATACTAGGCAGGTTTTTGACACCCATCAAAATGACCAGTGTGCCCACGCCCGTGGCGAGCTTGGACCAATCCACCGTGGATTGCTGTTTTGTCGGGTCCTCATGACCGGTGACAATACCCACGCTGGCAGAGTATCCACGATGTGTCAAGGGTATGCCCGCATAGGCCGGAGCAGCGATGGCCGAGGTTATGCCAGGGATGACTTCAAAGAGAATGTTCGCCAGTGCCAGGGCTTCAGCCTCCTCACCGCCCCTGCCAAAAATAAAGGGGTGTCCTCCTTTAAGGCGAACAACGGTGCGGCCCTGTTTTGCCTTTTTCACGATGAGATTGTTCATCTCATGTTGAGGAAGGGTATGAATACCCTCCTGTTTGCCGACATAGATGATTTCCGCATCTTGCCTGCCATATTTCAACAGCTTGGCTGACGCCAGGTGGTCATAGATGATGATATCAGCCCGCTTGAGACACTCCCTACCCTTAACGGTTATAAGATCCGGATCCCCGGGCCCGGCGCCGACCAGATAGACTTTCCCCTCCTTCATGTTTTCAGATCCTGAACAGCTTTGCCGTACACGTTTTCTAAGATCTCTCTTCCCCCCTTTTTAAGGAGGCGGTCGGCCATTTCCACGCCCAGCTTTTGGCCTTGGTCCAAAGGACCGGAGATCGTTTCTCGTAAAAGGAGAGAACCGTCCACTTCTGCCACAAGCCCGGTCAAGACAATGCTGCTTTCAGTGACCTTTGCGTGGCCGGCAATGGGGACCTGGCACCCGCCCTCAAGCCGGGCCAGAAAGGCCCTTTCTGTTTCCACGGCCAGGCGGGTATCCCTGTGATCCATAGCTACTGTGAGGCTGTGAATAGTCTCATCCTTTTCTCTTATTTCGATCGAAAGCGCCCCCTGTCCGATGGCAGGGAGCATGATGGTCTCAGGAAGATATTCAGTAATGCGATCCTTCATGCCCAGCCTTTTGACACCAGCGGCCGCCAGAACGATGGCATCCAGGCCCTCTGTCTCCAGTTTACGAAGGCGGGTGTCGAGATTTCCTCTCAACGAATGCACGGTGATATCGGGCCTGGCATGTCGAGCCTGGGCGCAACGCCTCAGGCTGCTGCTTCCAACACGAGCGCCCTCGGGTAGGTCTTTGAACGCATGGCCGTTCCTTGAAATCAGAACGTCCAAGGGATTTTCCCGCTCGGGCACAGCGCCGATACAAAGGCCCGGTGGGAGTTCGGCCGGCATATCTTTCATGCTGTGCACAGCCAGGTCAACCCGGCCTTCCAAGAGCGCCGTCTCAATCTCCTTGACAAAGAGGCCCTTTCCACCAACCTGGGCAAGGGGCACATCCTGAATCTTGTCTCCCGTGGTCTTGATCTTGACCAGCTCGATTTCATGTTCAGGATGAAGTGCCAGGAGATGGGAGCGAACCCATTCCGCCTGCCAAACCGCGAGCGCACTTCCTCGTGTGCCAATCTTGATCATTCCCATTTTCATTCACTTGTTAGACAGGGTCGACAGAATTTGAGGAATTCCCTGCAAGATTATGAATGGCTACAGGTGCTGCAACTCGTGGCGCTACAGCCGCTGCAAGCTGAGCCCTGTGAACTTGAGAACTCACCATCACTCTTGTGGCTTACAACAGAAAGAAGCTTTTTGACCTTCTTGCCGTTACAGTCGGGACACGTGACACTCTGATTCCCAAGAACAAGGACCTCAAAATCCTTGTCGCATTTTGCACAATGGTATTCGAAAATAGGCATACTATGGCCTCCTTGATTTCAGGTTTCAGGTCCGAGCGCTACGCTTCTCCAACCTTAATCTCTTCAATACAATGGACTCTCAAGAAACGCAGTTTACGGGCGCGAAAAGTATAGCTGCAATATAGAACGTAAGCAGGTATTTGTCCAGCCCTACTCAATGGCCGGATCTGGTGATTTCCTCAATCACGGCAGCCGCAAGCAGGGGGAACATGATCTCATGGTGACCGATAAGCGAATACCCTTTTCCGCCCTGGCTGGTGGGACGACTAACTACATTGGTTATGGGGCGGTAGTGGCGGATAAAATCCATATTGACGGCCGTAAATCGCTCCACCTTGTGTCCCATATTCCTGACCAGCGTCAGCGCTTTCAAAAAGACCTCTGGCAGGATTACTGCAGAGCCGATATTCAAATATACGCCATTTTCTAAGGCGGCAACCACAGAGGCAAAGAGCCTGAAATCGAGGTGGCTTGCCTTGCCTGCAGCCCCCGGGTCGAATCCCGGATGGATGTGAACAATGTCCGTTCCAATGGCTACATGGATGGTTGCGGGGATCTCAAGGCGTGCCGCTGTTGCAAGGATACTCTCTTTGGCAAAGGGGAGTTGCTCTTGCGTGATGGCACGCCCTACGGCCTGACCGAGCCCTAAACCATCCTTATCGGCCTTGGAGATGGCACGATTTAAGAAATCGGCTGACTCTTTTGCCATGCCAAAGGCGCCCTGTTCCAGACCCTCCAAGACTTCTTCAGAGGTTCTTCCGACCATGGCAAGCTCAAGGTCGTGGATTATACCCGCCCCGTTCATGGCAATGGCTGTGATGATGCCACGCTCCAGCATGTCCGTGACAACAGGGTTGAGGCCCACCTTAATAACATGGGCTCCCATGGCCATGACCACATGCTTGCCGGCGCTATGGGCCTTGGCAACGGCTGAAACCACATCCCTGAAATCCCTGGCGGCCAGGATGTCGGGGAGGCGTAGCAAGAAGTCCTCAAAAGTCCCTTTCGGCTTCCATCTGCGAGCAAAATCGCCCCGATCCACCTTGCTTTTCCGAGATTCGAGGGGATAAGTTTTGAGAGAAGCAAGCTCTATGGGTCTATAACGTTTCTCCATGGGTAAAGACGTTAATCCCGTTTCATGAAGCTATCGGGGAAAAGGATTCGATCCACCAGGTCGCACAGGATATGTCCGACCGTGATGTGGGTTTCCTGGATGCGCGGGGTAGCACGGGAATCAACATTTAAAGCCAGATCGCAGCAACGACCCAGCTTGCCTCCACCACATCCTGTCAAGCCCAAGGTGTAAAGGCCCACCTCCCGGGCCGTTTGCATGGCAACGAGGACGTTTCTTGAGTTGCCGCTTGTGCTGATTCCCCAGGCTATATCATCTTTTTTGCCAAGGGCCCTGATCTGCTTGGAAAAGACCTCGTCAAAAGAATAGTCATTGGAAATACTGGTCAACACAGAAGTGTCAGTGGCAAGCGCCAGTGCAGGCAAGGGCCTTCGCTCCACGACAAACCGGTTTACGAATTCCGCTGCAATGTGCTGGGCATCAGCAGCGCTGCCTCCGTTGCCAAAGATGAGAAGTTTGTGGCCGGAGGCAAAACATGTGGCCAGATGCCTGGCGGCTGCAATAAGGGAATCCAGGTTTTTTTTGACAAAGGACTCCTTTACTCGAACGCTTTCCTTCAGTGTCTGCAGTACAATCTCTTTCATGAGTCTGCTATAGCACTCTGGGCCTCGGCAATGGATTCCCCGCAATCCTCTCCAAGCTCGGAGGCCTTCTTGAATTGTTCCAGAGCTTTTTCGAATTCCCCGTTCTGAAAGTAGAGCTTGCCCAGTCTGGATCGATAAAGGCCATTGTCAGGATCAATGGCGGCGCTCTCTCTGGCCAGGACAATGGCGATTTCGATATTTTCGCCTAGAACGCCGTAAAGATGCCCAAGGGCGCTCAGGCTTTTCGCATCGGTCGGGTGATTTTTGATTGCTTTTTCATAGGCCTGGGTTGCCTCCCGGAGCATTTCTTTTTCCACGTGACACTCCCCCAGGGTTCGGAATACGCGTGCTCCTTTGGGCTTGTTCCTGGCTGCTTTTTCAAGATACTCAATGGCCGTATCAGTCTGGCCCATCTCTCGATAACACAGGCCGATTTGGCAGGCTATGTCGGGGTGGTCTCCGTCAAGGCCGTGGGCTTCAAGAAAGAGGCCCAGCGCTTTGTCATTGTTGCCTTTCCTGAGGTGGGCAAGCCCCAGGTTATAGGTGGCCATCACATCTTTCGGATCGAGGCTGGTAGCTGTCTTAAAGGCGTCAATCGCCTGATCGAACTTGCCCTGTACGCCATAACAAACGCCGAGACTGTTGTGGACATTCACGTTTTGAGTGTCCACCATAAGGGCCTTCTTAAATTCCTCAATGGCCCCATAAATGTCTCCGTATTGATAGAGCTTGTCAGCGCTGATATTCAAGCTGACGGCATCAAATGGCGTGATCGTGTTTCCTCCAAAGAACGCAGCATGATCCAGGGCCTTTTGGGCATTAGACGGAATGGATGTTCTCTCAAAGGGCCAGAAAGGGTATACGGCCAAGCCGATCGATACGGTCTCTTCTCCGCGAAGGCTGAGGCGGCGCTGGATCTGACGGGCCAGCTCTACAGCGGCTGCCTCGTCCAATTCCGGACAGAAACATGCAAAGCGCTCCTCGTCAAGGCATCCCCATTTCATAGGACAGGGCCTGGCTACATCGTCTATGATCCGTGCCAGTCTGAGGACAATACCTGACGTGACATCTTCCCCAGAGTCCTTGAGCATCTTTTCAAAATCGTCAATACGAATGACAAGGACAGCAAATTGGTCACTCTGCTTTGCAGAAGATTCAAAACGGGCAAGGAGTTCCTCACTTACAGGTAGTTGAGGAAATTCCTCTCTCAGGGCCTTTTCCCCTACAAAACGCTCTTCCACGTTACTTCTCCGCCAGGATTTTCTCAAATGTTGCAGCAATGACGGCTAGTTCTTCGTCCTGCACAGTACGCATGTCCATCACCACGAGTTCGTCTTCAATGCGGCCGATAACAGGCGGGGTTGCCTGGCGCATCATACGTTCAATCCTGTTTGCCGAGAGGCCATCTATCTTGATGCCGACGCACTTCGTAGGAAGCTCCTGGAGCGGAAGGGAACCTCCACCCACACGGGATGAGCTGTTGATGACAACGACCTTGAGTCGATTGCTCCCCAGCCTTTTCAGGCGATCCCGGAGCCGTCTTGCCTTGGCGGCAATGATCTTGGCAGGCATGGTCAGCATGGAAAGGGTGGGGATTGCGGAAACAGCCCCGGCTTCGTCCCGATAGTAGTGCAGTGTGGCTTCCAGAGCCGCCAGTGTCATCTTGTCGATCCTGAGGGCCCGATTAATCGGGTTTTTCTTGATGCGCTCAACAGCATCCTCTTTTCCTACAATGATTCCGGCCTGGGGTCCACCGAGCATTTTGTCGCCACTAAAGGTGATCACGTCAGCGCCTGCTGCAACAGTCTCCTGCACCGTGGGTTCCTTGATGAGACCGTATTTCGAGAAATCCACAAAGTTGCCGCTGCCGAGATCTTTCATGACAGGAAGATGATACTTGGCCCCCAGTGCAACCATATCCTTGAGAGGAACACTGCACGTGAACCCCACTATAGCATAATTGCTGGTATGGACCTTGAGCAACAATGCCGTGTCGTCTCGGATTGCTTCTTCATAATCAGCCAGATGGGTCCGGTTGGTCGTGCCGACCTCTACCAGTCTTGCGCCACTTCGGGCCATTACATCCGGTATGCGAAATGACCCTCCAATCTCTACGAGCTCGCCCCTTGAAACGACCACATCTTTTCCTCTTGCCAGGGTTTCAAGGGACAAAAAGACCGCTCCGGCATTGTTGTTCACCACCATGGCAGCTTCAGCGCCACTTATCTCGCACAGGATGTCCTCAACGCAGGTGTATCTTGAGCCTCTCGCCCCCTTTTCAAGATCGAATTCCAGGTTTGAATAACGGCTTGTGATTTCAGCCACGTGCCTGGCGACACTCTCCGGAAGCAAGGATCTGCCCAGGTTGGTGTGAACAACGACGCCTGTTGCATTGATGACATGCTTCAAATTGAACCCCATTGCCTTGTTTACAGTCCGCTCGGTGAGACGCAAGAGTTCACTGTCAGAAAACGATGCGTCGTCCACAGTTTCATCACACGTAAGGATCGTTGACCTTAGTTCTTCGAGGGTCTTTCGGATTGATGCCACGACCACCGATCTTGGGAGATCTCTTGCCGGGTAGGCCCTTTCCCACAGGTCAAGGACGTGATCCACACCCGGAAGTTGTCGCAACAGGGCTTGGCGTTCTTGGTTCAAAGCTCTTCTCCCTTGGGACAAGACGTCGTCTATCTTTCTGTTATCTTTGCATTCATATCACACCTGAATCCAACTTGCCACGCAAAAAAGCGGAATAGGCGCGACATGGGGGATTTTAGAAATAATCTTGATTTTTCCTGTTTCAAATTATAGACGGTTGCTTCTGCAAACGGTTATGGATATATAAAGAAGCCTACCTCGATGCACTCGCAAAAAGTCGTCACCCCGGCGAAAGCCGGGGTCCAGGTCAGTCATAAGTTTCTGATCCGCCTCCGGCGGACTGGATTCCGGCTTTCGTCGTTCGACCCTGAGGCTCTCGACGGGCCGGAATGACAAAAAAGGACGTTTTTTGACTTTTTACGAAACCATCAAGCTTGTTCAGGCACTATTTTGAAGTCATGAGGTCGTGCAGTGAACATATGATCGATCTGAGTGTCATAATCGCATATTTTTCGGTCATGCTCTTTGTGGGCTGGCGCAGCCGGCGTCAATCTGCAGAGTCTTACTGGGTTGCTGAACGCAGATATCGGACAGGCCCGGTGACTGCCTCGCTGGTGGCAACTATCTTTGGGGCATCTTCCAGCATGGGCATCATTGGCCTTGGCTATTCCCGCGGTTTGACCGGCGCCTGGTGGTCATTGATCGGAGGCATTGCCCTGATTCCGTTTGGCTTGCTTCTGGCAGGCCGTGTTCGGGCCCTCAAGGTGTATACCCTTCCGGACATCCTCAAGAAAGCCTATGGTGAAAGGGTTGCCATCCCTGCAGGCATAGTGATTGCCGTAGCCTGGTGCGGGGTCATAGCCGCGCAGCTCATCGCCGGCGGGCGGATTTTGAGCGGTATTTTCTCCATCGAATTTCAGTATGCTCTGGCTGTAGTCGCCGTTGTTTTTGTCTTGTACACCTTTTGGGGAGGTCAAGTTTCAGTCATCAGGACCGACTCGTGGCAACTCTTTCTTTTTGCTGGAGGGCTTCTGGTTTCGTTGGGGTTTCTGTTTTCATATCGGGCTACGGGATTGCCTTTGTGGGAAAACGTCCCCCGACAACACCTCCGGTTTCCGGTCTCAACTGGCTTTGGCTGGTATGACGTGCTGGTTTTTTATCCTCTTGTTGTAGGCCTTCCCTACCTAGTGGGGCCGGATATCTATTCCCGGGTGTTGTGCGCGAAAGATGATCTTGTGGCCCGAAGATCTGCCATGCTTGCTGCTGCGGTGGTGATACCCCTTTCTTTCATCCTTGCCTTCTTCGGGCTGTTAGTGAAGGCTAATTTTCCGGGCATCGTGCCCGAGGCAGCACTGCCGAAGGCCTTGAGCGCAGTCATACCCGCGGGGCTTAAGGGTTTGATTGTGGCCGGATTTTTGGGGGCGATCATGTCTTCTGCTGACACCTGCCTGATTTCTGCATCTACCATCCTTTCGCTCAATGTGGTTGGCCCGTTCCGGCGGGTTTCAGAAAGGGAGCAGCTGAAAGTCACCAGAGCAGTCCTTGTGGCCGTGGGATGTGCTGCCTGGCTGATAGCGAGCTTGCAGCAAGGAATCATTTCATCACTCCTTCTGGGCTATACTGTCTTTGTTGGGGGTATTGTCTTTCCAACCCTGGCGAGTTTTTGTCAACGGCAATTCAAGATCACATCAAACGGCGCTTTGTGGGCGATTGTGGTTGGAGGAGGCGCCGCTATCATGGGAAAGATCCACGGCGGCGCCCCTATGAAGGCCATCCTTTCCGCTAGCGGTGAGGAGTTCTTGCAACTCATAATGGGCCCCCAGTATCTGAGCATCCTTCCCATCGTTTTGTGCCTCGTGGTGATGATCGGGGTGAGCCGGATTACGCGCTCTACTCAGGTGGATAGACTGAAGGTGGAAGGCTAATAGGGACAAATCATGCGTGATCACACAAAACTTCGGGCATTTGAGTTGGCTGGCGAGGTAGCAGTATTGGTTTATCGGGTGACCGCAAGGTTTCCGAGAGAAGAGTTGTATGGTTTGACTTCTCAAATGCGCCGAGCAGCAATTTCGATTCCTTCTAACATCGTTGAAGGATGCGCACGTGACAGTCAGGCCGATTACCTTCGTTTTCTCCACATAGCCTTCGGGTCATTGAGGGAACTGCATTATCAACTAAGTTTATCGAAGCGTTTGGGCTTCTTGTCCAACGAGAATTCATCCCTGATTGAACCAAAGGTAGTCGAAACTGAGAAGGTTTTGAATGGCTTGATTCGGGCGTTGCAAGATGGTTGAAATACTTCAGCCTTCAGTCTTCAACCTAAATAGCTGGGTAGTTACGAATAGACGGCTGAACTTTTACAAAATATCCATGCCATGGTATGAATGTCGAATAATGAAAGATCGAAAATCATCAGTTAAGAAGGATTCACGCATGGTCTTGGAAGTGCCGGGATTTGTTGGGGGCGCCATTGCCGCCGACATTAAGAAAAAGGGAGAGAAGGACCTGGCTATCGTGTTTTCCGAAGTCCCGGCCTGTGCTGCCGGTGTGTTTACAAAAAACAGGGTACAGGCCGCTCCGGTGCGGGTTGACAAAGAGCGGATTGCATCCGGTCGTGCCCAGGCCATTGTGGCAAATAGCGGCAATGCCAATGCCTGCACGGGATCACGCGGAATTGAAGACGCCACGGCCATGGCTCGTGCTACGGCCAAGGCTCTGGGGATAGGAGATGAATTGGTCCTGGTGGCCTCGACAGGTGTTATCGGGCAACCTCTAAATCTTTGCGCTATTGAGGCGGCCATCCCGAAGCTTGCCGGACAACTCAGCCGCACGGGGCTTTTTGAGGTGGCGCAGGCTATCATGACGACCGATACGTTTCCCAAGGCTGCCTCAAGGAAGGTGTTTGTTGGAGAGAGGGCCTTTAGCGTGGCTGCCGTGGCAAAAGGCGCGGGCATGATTCGACCGGACATGGCCACAATGCTCTGTTTTGTTTGCACAGACGTGAGTGCAACGCCGCAAGCCCTGGACGCGATCCTGAGAAAAGCCGTGGCACAGTCCTTTAATGCAATCACGGTGGATGGAGACACAAGCACTAATGACACGGTCCTTGTCCTTGCTAATGGCCTGTCTGGAGTGAATCTGGGAGAAGCCTCTTGCGCTGAAGCATTTCAAAAGACCCTGAACGAGGTCCTCTCCACCCTGGCTTTTCAGATCGTCCAGGACGGAGAGGGGGCTACAAAACTGGTTAGAGTCGAGGTGAAAGGGGCGGCAAGTGACGAAGACGCCAGGCAGGTGGCTTATACGATTGCCGAGTCCCCTTTGGTAAAAACAGCTCTTTTCGGAGAGGATGCCAACTGGGGCAGGATCATGGCCGCCATTGGCCGGGCCGGCGTTCCCGTCAACCCTGAAACCATTCAAATCTGTTTCGATGAGGTCCGGATCGTTAAGGACGGACAGGGGTGTGGTAGCGAGGCAGAAGCAGAGGCCACGAGGATCTTTAAGAACGATCAATTCAGCATCACTGTTGACCTCGAGCTTGGCAGCAGTGCCGCCACAGTACACACGTGCGATCTGTCGACAGATTACGTCAAAATCAATGCCGATTACCGCACGTAGTGAGATGTTTCATGCACTATATTGACTATTCCCATCAGCACGAACTGGTCGAGCATGATTTTTTGGGCTGCTGCAAGGATTGTCAGCGCAGTCTGGAGATAATAAAACCCCACATCATGGCGTTTACCAAACGGATTAAGGGTTATACCCGCAACATGCTTGCGGCGCTCAGCCCTGAGGATCTCTATCGCCTTTACCGGATTCTGGATGATCTGGCCCATATGGAGGCTGGCGTTCATCTTGCCGGGCTGATCCTGGACGAGTCCGACATCCGGAGGGAACTTCCGGTGATCCGTTCGTATTATGCTGCGTTTTTCGACATCCATGAGGTGCACCTGGCAGAGGACTTGCTCAAATCGGATGCCCCGTGGGAAACCTTGAAATCCTTTCCCCTCTATCCCCGTTATTTGGCGCTGGTGAGAAACCAGATCGAGGCTATGCATATAGCGCCGGACAGCATCCTGGTCTTTATCGGATGCGGTCCTGTGCCCGCGAGCCTGATCCTCATGAGCCGGCTGTACGGCATACGGTCTGTCGGCCTGGAGAACTCCTCCGAAACCGTTGAGCTGGCAAAAAAGGTCATCCAATGTCTTGGGCTGGGAAAAGAGATCGAAATAGTCCACGGGGATGACTCCAATCTCAAAGAACTCGATTGGGATATAGCGCTGATTTCGGCCCTGGCAGAACCCAAAGCGCGGATTTTTCAAAGCCTCCGCCAAGTCTTAAGGGAACGGGGAAAGCATGTTCCGGTTGTTTTCCGGACTTATACCGGGATGCGTGCCGTCCTGTATGAACCGGTTCAACCCGGCGATATCGAAGGATTCAGGATCGCAAGAGAGATTTTTCCTACGGGCCGGGTCAATAATACGACCGTTCTTGCGGAGTTGGATGAGTGAAAGAGGAGTCTCTCGATTCTATCAAGCATGAATTCATGGACATCTATGCTGCCATCCGTGATCTGTCGGATGGAGAGATCCTTAACGGTCCTGATGATGTTTTCCGTCCCCATTTTCAAAGGCTGCAACGCCTGGCCGCAACGGATGTTGACGATCATGCGGCGGAAGGAATCCTAAGCGACCGGGAGTTTCAGTCGGCTGCAAGACAGATCTGCCACCTGAAGGCCGTCAACGGGTTAAGAATGGAGATTGAGTCTGCGCGGTTGATTATCGCCGGCCCTGATCCGTGGGCTCTGGTAAAGCGTTTCGTGTTTTACCCCAACTATGTTGAGCTGGCGCGCATGGAATACGAGGGTGGGGATCTAAAGCAGGGAGCCTGGGTCGTGTTTCTGGGGAGCGGCCCGTTGCCCCTGAGCCTTATATGCCTCTGCAAACAGTACGGTGTCAAAGGCATTGGTATTGAGCAGACGCCGGAATATGTCGAGTTTTCCAGAGATGTTATTCAAAGCCTTGGACTCTCCCGGCATGTTGCTATTGTTCAGGGGAATCATTTTTCCTTGCCGCTGCAGGAAGAGTGCAGGCTCATCATGGTTGGAGCCGATGCACTGCCGAAGGATGAGATTTTTACGCATCTTGCAAAGGCGCTCCCGGACGGAGCGATGCTCTCTTACCGAATCTACGAAAAGGGTCTAAGACGTCTTCTGGATGATCAATCCGTTTTTGACCTTCCCCCCGAATTCAGGGAGCACGCCCGCATCCGTCCGGAACCGCCCGTTAACAATACTTCTGTTTTCATAATCAAGAATACTTCTCATTATGAGAATAGAACGATTTGAAGAGATTGAAGGATAGCAGTTGGCCCGCGAGCCAGCTCGCCAGGTCAACGAAAAAAGGTAACCCTGAGCCGACTTCGCCATAGTAGCCGTAAGCTACGACGGCTGAAACAGTGAACTCTGAACCTGTGAACGCTTACGGATTATTAAACATAACAAAGTCCGTTCCAACTCCTTTTCTCCTTGTAGAAGAAGAGACCGTAAGAAGAAATATCAGCCGCATACATGATTATGCAAACAGGCACGGGTTTGCAGTACGGCCCCATGTCAAAACCCATAAATCCCTTTGCATCGCCCGTATACAGATCGATTCCGGGGCAGTCGGCATTGCGGTTGCAAAGATCGGGGAAGCCGAGGTCATGGCAAAACTCGGCAATGTTGATATTAGCGTCGCCTATCCTGCTCTCGGAATTGCCCGCGCGCAGCGCCTTGCAATGCTCTCTCTGAAACAAAACGTTAGAGTTGCGGCTGATTCCCAGTATGGCATGGAGGAGCTTGCAGATGCAGCCGTTAAACATGATACCACTGTCGGAATTCTGGTCATGTTTGACGCCGGGCTTCACCGTTGCGGAATTGCTGATCCCGGACAGATCGTAAAATTCGCTAAATACGCAGAAACACACGCCGGGCTTCGCTATGACGGCGTTCAGATGTATCTGGGGCAACTGTACGGAGATGCCGCAAGAGATCCGCAGAGTTTTACCCGAATAAATCGCTTGTGGGACCCGGTATATGAAGCCCTCTGTGCCGCCGGACTTCGGCCTGAAACAGTCTCTTCAGGCTCCACGCCATCTCTTCAAAACACGCACCTTGTCCATCATGTAAACGAGATCCGGGTCGGAACCGCCGTGCTGAACGATTATTTTGTTTTGAAGTTCGGCCATTGCGTCCTCGGAGACTGTGCCGCCCGTGTGGTTGCAACCGTTGTTTCAGATGTGGTTCCGGGCCAGGTGATCATTGACGCCGGTTCAAAGGCCCTTTCCGCAAAGCAGTTGTTGCGCCACGAGAACCCTGAGATGGGCTATGTTTCTGAGTATCCTGAGGCACGGGTTTTTCGTCTCCATGAAGAGCACGGCTGGGTTGATGTCAGCCGCTGCGAAAATCCGCCCCGTGTCGGAGAGCGCATGAGCATTGTGCCGGTCAACGTGGCGCTGTGCATGAACCTCTACGATGCGTTTTACCTTCTTACCTGTGACGGGAAAGTGCAGAAAGAAAAAGTGGATGCCAGAGGATGCTGCGTTTAGAGGGCTTGTAACCGTTCACGGTTACAAAAAAATGAACATCGAACATCGAACGTCCAATCGCTCGACCTTGAGGCTCTCGACAGGCATCGAA
>JAFGFW010000180.1 GCA_016930875.1 Deltaproteobacteria bacterium
AAAAATATTTTGGGCTCGCAGGCGGACTAGCCGCCGCCGACCTAACTTGGTTGGCCTGAGACGTTTGCTTTATCGAATATCCAGGGCTAATCGGTCCCAGTTGGCCAAAATGGAGGGGCTTACTGTAACAAAGGGTTACAATCCGGCTGGTTTTTGGGCTGATTGACTGTAACGTTTTTACACACCTGGAATTAAGAGGAGATTGAAAGGTCATGGGGACCGGTTTTTTGGTGGCCCTTAGGTGACGTCCATTGGATTATAGGTTTATTCGCCTTCACCGGAATACCGTCCAGCTTGCTGCAGGGATGACATGCGGCGCAAGCGCCTGCGCTGCGCGAAGGCAAGGCGAACTACGGCGAAATTCCGCTTTGATACCCCACAGCAAGCTGCGGGGAGCTTCATTTTCTCCAATAGACTTAACCCCTCCTCTGCGACTATTTCTTGACCTCGCATGGCCAATTCGCTTACCGTGGGCTCGGATAACTTGAGTTTTTTGGCCAGCTCCACGGTTGTCATTCCCAACTCCCGGTGGCACCAGTAACATACCAAACTACGGGCTTTTACCGTCTACCCCTTCATTGAGTGGCTTTCCAGGGACAGGTTTCGGTGGGACGATAAGGGGGACTAACTCTGATATTTCTTTGCAAAAGTTACGGATAAACGCGGCGATATTCTTTTTCGCTTTCCTTTCATTTATCTTTCCCAGCGAGCGGTGAAGTCACCTGCTGGAAAAGCTATAATAAAGCCGGCAGATTGAGAGTTTTGCGCAAAAAGTGTAACTGCAAAAAATGGCCAGGCTTTTCCCGTCAGGTGAGCTGATTGGTTCGGGGCGGTTGCTTATGATGTGCAGCATATAGATCTAAAAGCCTGCGGATCATTTTTTGATATTGTGTATTATGCTTTTTTGCTTCATTTTTGAAAAAATCAACACTGTCTTTGCTGAGAGTGATAGTGACTTTTACGTTCTCCTCTTTAAATAGCAAATCTTCAGGAGGAGGCAGAAAATCATCAACTATACGTAATTTTCCCAATGGTTCATCAGTGTATTTAATTTTGGCTTTCATATATTTTCCTCCCTTTTCGCCAGTATCCTGCACCGATAATGCGTATAACGCTACCACGATATGTGAAACGAACTGTTATAATGCCATCTCCGACTTTACCGAAACAGTAATATCGCTTTTCCTTTTGGCTGTGATTTAAATCCTCGGCAATAATGCGGTCAGGATCGGTAAAGGCATATTGGGCAAATTCAAATGAGATCGAATGGTTATCCTGGTTTTGCCTGTCTTTTTTTGCATCCCACTCAAATTTTACCTTTTTCACAATTTAGTAATATCAAAGGGGAGGGATAAAAGCAATATAAACATACATATAATAATATGGTTGTTCAAACTGCACAGGTGAGCCCCGAATTAATAATTCACGGACAAAAAAGACCCTATAGCCAAATGACAAATGCACCGGTTTTGGTGTATAAAACCCGTTTTGCCATTGGCCGGATTTGTCCACAGGCTATGTTCACTTCCTTCGCGTTTGCGGTAGCAGCCATATCTGCGAAGATGTTTAAGCAGAGCATGTCGTTTCATCCAACAGCCACCATATCTCGAATTGCATCATGAGGAACGCCTCGCAAACCATCTTCACGGCGATCCTCCAGAATTAGAGAAATGGCAGATGCGAGACTTTTTTTGCATTCTTCGATGGTTCTGCCTTGACCGTTTGCACCGGGAATCTCTGGACAATAAGCAATGTACCAATCGCCATCTTTCTCAATGACAGCTGTAAATTCATTTTGCATCATGCACCTCCATTATTATGGCCCTACTAATAATTGACGGACAAAAAAGACCTTATAGCCAAATGACAAATGCACCGGTTTTGGTGTATAAAACCCGTTTTGCCTTTGGCAACATACTGATTTAATTGAGTGCCGGATTCATCGTATGGTGCATAAAACGCTTTCAGCCCTCCGCCTGCGGGCCGAAGCCTTCGGGCTCTCCGCCATAGGCTTCGGCCCGCAGGCGGGCGGAGAGCTCGTAGCCAAAGGCTACTTCCCGGCCTTCGTAGCCGTTGCCACTTCGGCGGAGTAGGCTGGCGAAGTCGGCAAAATCCTGCGTGGATCACACCAAAAACGATGAAATTTGCGATTCAAGATCGTCGAACTAAGCCGCGTTGGGGTGGACTTATCAAATATTTTTGGGGATTGTACAGGGTGGGTTTGAGGATACCGTGGCAAGCAAACAGCGCTGACTTTTTGAGAAGCTACCATTTTTTCAGTCGCACAAGCACTTGGTTAGGGGACGTCCAGAAAGCGCCGGGATAAACCGGCATAGAGTAGGGGATGAGGCTTCGACTGTCTTCGACCCTGCCTTCGACATGAGCTCAGGCCGAATGTAGCTCAGGCCGAATGTAGCTCAGACCGAAGGGAGCTCAGCCGAAGTCAAGAACCCTACATGAAAGGAATAGCTGAACCATCATGGCCCCGAGTCATGCGCGGGCAGCCGTGAGGCCGCACGTGAAGCGTTGACAGGGGGAAGCGCAGGCCAGCCATTGAGCTCCGAAATCACTCTTCCGGGGTGCCGACCTCGTTGGACGGTAGGGAAGGCAACACAGTGTGCGGCGCGGGGGCTTTAGGAAAGAAACCCCCAGCTACCCGATTCGATGTCTGTCTACGATCTAGCAAACTGAAGAAGAGGTTGATAGTTCCCCTTGTCGGCCTCATGAAGAGCCTCTATGTATCTACTCCTTACCTCACTGGCATTTGATAAATCTCGATCACCCCACGAGAAACGTAGGCTGTGCAGGACGTTCTCAAGCAGAATATCCGCCATAATACGTGCGTGGCGTCCGTTGCCGTTGGGGAACGGATGAATTGATACGAGTCGGTGGTGAAAGCGGACTGCTATCTCCTCAGGCGATTCATCACGGAGTTGGATCCACAAAAGGGCATCATCACACAGATTTTTAAGACCCATCGAGATTTGATGCCATGGTCCACCGATATTCTTGTCCATCTTTCTGAACTTTCCCGCCCATTTCCACACGTTGCGGAACATCCGCTTGTGCAGTTCCCTTATAAATTGTTCGTTGAGTATATCAGTCGGCTTTGTCTTGTCCAACCAGGCAAAGGCCTCAAGGATGTTGTCTTGCTCCCATCGGTCAAGTTCCTCGCGTGTCGTTATGTGTGTTAGCAACAGCCCCTCGGTTTCATTCGGATCGATCGGAGTGGCCCCTTCCGGATACTTGAAAGTCGTCATGATTCATCCCAGAGGTTCGAAGGAAGCTCGTCAACGAGTTTGTCTACCATGTCGGAGAGGATCTTTCTGTTCTCTTGCTTGCTCAGGGCTTGGTCCTCGAGAGTCATTGTTTGTGAGGCCCGAGCAAGTCGAGTCCGAGCGACGCGCAGTGCGCGATTGCGAATAGTCTCTTCAAGGCTGTTGCGCGGTACAAAGCCATAGACAAGGACACAATCCAGCGATTCGGCAATTCTCCGTAAGGTCTTGAGCGTAGCAGTCCCAGCCAGCTCCTGCTTCTCTATGAGGGCTGTCCGTTGTTTTGTAACTCCTACACGGTTAGCGAGTTGCCTCCCGCTCATCCCGAGCGCATCTCGAATGGCTCGAATCCATCCCTTGGGCGGGGTCGAGATATCCAACAATGACCGGAATTTGCCCAGTGTCGTATCCAGTTGCTGCCTGACAAGCTTCCTCTTCATTTCTTCAACTCCGTTATGTCAACTTATATATTGACGATGGCACCGGCATCGTCAACTTATATATTGACAATTAGCTCCATATTGTCAACATATATATTGACGGTCAATCGGAAAGCATATGCATCGAACGGCGCGCCTCACAGGTCGTGAAGTTACGAGCGCTCCTCGTGCAGGCGCAGGCAAGCACACAGCGCCGACTTTTTGAGAAGCTACCATTTTTTTCAGTCGCACAAGAAAGGCCTTACCTTCACGTCGGTTCCGTCTGTGGTGATGGTGATTGCGCCGTCGAGATCAGTGCGAAACACCTTACAACCCCTGCCTTCATAACGCTTGAGAACACTCTGGAGGGGAAATCCGAACCTGTTCTTCCAGCCTGCTGATATGACAGCTATGGCGGGATCCACTGATTCCAGAAAGCCTGGCGAGCTTGAGGTTTTACTTCCGTGGTGAGGAACCAACAATACAGTGCTCTTAAGCGCCTTTCCTCGAAGGCCTGTGATCTCCTTTTCCGCCTCCGTTTCAATGTCTCCGGTGAGAAGAAACGAGACTCCGTCAAATGAGACCTTTAAGACAAGAGAGTTGTTGTTTAAAGTCCGCCAGGGGTCTTTGGTTTTCCGTTCCAGAAAGTCTGTAGGAGGATAAAGGACCCGGAAGCCAATCCCGTTCATTGACTTCTTTGCCGACAATTCTTTTAATCCGATCATGCGGATATCTTCTTCCGAGATGATATCCAGAAAGTCTCGGTACTGCTCGATAGGCACAAACTCTTGGTTCATCCACACTTCGCGCACATTGAAGTGTCTGGCGATAAACAGGAGTCCGTTCAAGTGGTCCGCGTTTGGATGTGAAAGCACAATGGTCTCCACAGTGGCAATCTTCTTTCGCCACAAGAAGGGCGCCACGATCCTCGCCCCCACGTCAAAACGATTATCATAAAATCCTCCGCCGTCTACGAGCATGCACGCCCCCCTGGGCAGTTCCAAAAGGGCCGCGCTCCCCTGCCCGACATCTATGAAGGTAATCCTCAATTGATCGTTTCCAGACCGTTGCCAGGCCCAATAAGCCGTATCCGCCAAAGCGATGAGCGCAACAGCGATGAGGGCGCCCCTTGCCAGGCGGGTTTTCCTGAAGTTGAAAAGTGTCCATGCCAGGGCGTAGTAGAGCCCGATCTCAATCAAGGTGGGGGTTACGGTCTTAACGGAAGCAAAAGGGATTCTTGAAAAAAGGACGGCCAAGCCCATTCCGCCTTGCATGATGACGATTGCCGCTTTCATGATCCAGAGGGCTCCCATTGGAGTAAACGGCAAGAACAAAACTGCAAGCAGGCCCAGTGGCACAACGAGAAATCCGATCAAGGGGACCATGAGGCAATTGGAAAAAAGCCCGATGAGAGATGTCTGGTTGAAATAATAAAGTGTTATGGGCAGGGTTCCCAGAATGGCTGCTGCAGAAACCAGCAAAAAGAGAAGCAGCCTTTTTAATACGCTAAGCGGGCCGTTCCTTAGCCGTAAGACAAAGGGAAGGTTTCTTAGCGTATAGAGGATAGAAAAAACGGCGACAAAAGAGAGCTGAAAGGAAATGTCAAAAAGCGCTGTCGGACTTGCGATCAGGATCACAAGTGCTGCCACGGCCAGGGTATTGATGGGATCATGTTCCCGTTCCAAAAGCAGGGCGACGAGAAAGACCATCACCATAATCACAGCGCGCTGGGTGGCAGG
>JAFGFW010000181.1 GCA_016930875.1 Deltaproteobacteria bacterium
GGCCCCCCCCCCCCCCACTTCAGGGCACAGCATAGTCGAGCATGCGTCGGAGTACAAGCATCTAATGCAAAATCCACAGTGCCCATTCATTTTCCACACCCGGCGTTTTCCCTGCCTTCAACTTGCCAAAACCCCAGATTGTGATAACAAAGAAGGGGTTTATGGTCTGGAAATATTTTGACAACTGAAGACACGCATCAGCGGGATCAATCTCAACATTGAACATCTATCGAAGATCGTTTGTTGATTGTTGAGGCCTGACCCCATCACAACGATATGTTTTCATCCAAGGGAAAGCCTCTTGCAGGCAAGCGCATCCTAGTGCCACCGGCTCGGCCGGAAGCCAACCCCCTTGTCCATATTCTCTCGAGGCGTGGGGCAGACACACTCGCGTTTCCGGCCGTCAAGGTCGCTCCACCTGAAGACTATGGCCCAATGGATAGAGCCATCCAGCGGCTTAAGGACTTTGATTGCGTCATCTTCTCCGGCAGCAACTGTGTAATAAATTTCTTGGAGCGCCTCGAAGTGCTCCAAGTTGGAAAGGCGGCTCTCGGTGAACTAAAGATTGTGGCAATTGGACATGGTGCCGTGTCTGCCCTGAAGAAGGAAGCCATTGAGGTGCACTATGTACCGAAACTCCATACTGCCGAGGGTGTTACTGCCTGTCTTGGGGAGATATCCGACTGGGCACTCCTGCTTGTCAGGGTCGAAGGGGCATCCCGAAACCTACCGAACAGGCTAAAGAGCTTGGGAACTCGGGTGACTGAAGTGGCCGGTTATCGGATGCTGGAAGAGGCCACTGTGGATATGGCTGAAAAGGCCTTCGGATGGAAGCTGGATGCCCTTGCTCTAGCGAATCCCTCGGCAGTGCGGTTTTTCTTAAAAGGGGTGGAGAAAGTTGGCCTCAACCTGGACGAAACCCTCAAAGATGTGACTATTGCCGCCGTGGGGCCAAGCACGGCAGAGGAGGCCGGGAGGTATGGGCTGACGCCCCATATCATCTCAAAAGGACACATCGCTGACCTGGCCGAAAGCTTGACCCAGGTTTTTGGCATACAGGGTAAGAACTAGTCGGGGAGTATGCGGACGCCCTTTAGTTCTATAGATTTGGCTGACGGCGCCGACGAAACATCTCGTCGTATGATTTTAGGGACGTTATTGACTAATTGTACATATTCAAAGAATAAAATCAGGCGATCAGGGTGACATCTTCAAAAAAGCGAATAGCTCATTACAATATTAAATTGATACCAGAATCTTGCGTGAAAATTGATGAGAAGCTGTTTTATTGCTGAATACAAAACGATTTAGGAAAAATTAATATTACAGAAATAATACCTAAATGGTAAAAAAGGATGAGGGTCATTTTTTCGCATCAATTTTCACCCTTCGGGCAAACTGGAGGCTTCCATCTGTTGCGTTATTAAGGGTTCGCAATAGTACACTATGGCTTCATCCTTAAATACCTTGCAGATGAAAGCTTCCAGCTCGTGCAAAATTCAGCTGATAAGAAAAAATGTCGCACTACTGGGTCTAAAGGACAGTCATGAAAAGAGAGAAGGTTAAATTCTCGAAAGGGAAAAGAAATGAGCTGCTGGCGGGCATCAGCCGGAGGGAGTTCTTAAAGTATTCCGGTGCTGCCGGAGGCGCTTTATTAATGAGTTTACATGGAGGTATGACAATGGCTAACTCCAGGAGTCGTGTTGCGTTTGTAAAAACAGAGGATCGAAAATCTGGTGTTCTCTCGTCAATAAAAGTCCTGAATATCAACCCTGTCAAAAACAAAAATGTTCTGATTAAGCCTAATTTCAACACCGCGGATCCGGTTCCCGGATCAACCCATAACGATACCCTGGTATCTTTGGTTGAAGAAGTCTGGGCAATGGGTGCCAAATCTCTTAGCCTTGGTGAACGAAGCTACCCGCCGACCCGCGAGGTAATGGAACAAAAAGGTATCATCCCACTCATGAAAAAACTGGATGTCAAGATCATTAATTTCGACGATCTGGAACGAAAAGACTGGTTGGAGGTCAAACGCGAAGACAGCCACTGGCAAAACGGTTTTAGAGTTGCACGCCCGATTCTTGAAGCTGAATGTCTGATTTCAACCTGCTGCCTCAAAACTCACCAGTACGGCGGGGTTTTCACCATGTCATTGAAACTGCATGTCGGCGTGGTTCCGACGAGTCGGCACGGTTTTGAATACATGCGGGAACTGCATGGGTCAGCCTATCAGCAAGAGATGATCGCCGAAATCAATGCGCCCTTCAAGCCCGACCTGATTGTTCTGGACGGGATTGAAGCCTTTGTGGACGGGGGCCCGATGAACGGAAAGCGAGCCAGGGGCAACGTATTTCTGGCATCGGATGATCGGGTTGCCATTGATGCGGTTGGGGTGGCTGTTTTAAAGACGCTGGGCAGTAACAATCAGATCATGCGGCCAAAGATTTTTGAACAAAAACAGATTGCCCGGGCGGTTGAGCTCGGCCTGGGGGCCCCATCTCCCTTGGAAATCGAAGTGGTTGCCGCCGACAACCAAAGCCTTGAATATAGGAATCGTGTAGTGGAAGTATTACATAAAGGCTGACCTTGCCGAACCTAACAAACACTGGCGACCCGGTTATTCAGAAATGGAGTTATCTTGGGGACGTCTATGATTTTATGCTTTACGTTGGCCGAAGAAGGTGATAATGACGAGGCATGCCAAGAAAAGCAAGGATAGACGCAC